>JAKSPX010000392.1 GCA_024404415.1 Clostridia bacterium
TCATCGACAAGGGCGAGATCGTGGAGCAGGGAAATCACCGCGAGCTGATGGCGCTCGGCGGCCGCTACTATAACCTCTACACCACCCAGTTCAAGAACGAACGCGAGGAGGCGAGCCTCCAGAAGCTCGGCATCCTGAAAAAGGAAGACGAATAAATTATAAGCCGGGGCGTCAAGCCCCGGCTTGCTTTCTTTTTGCACGAAAATCCGCCCTCGGAAGAGGCGAAATTCCACGTGAAAAACGGGAAAAAGGACTCGACAAAACGGCGTTTTTTTGCTAATATATATAATGTTAGCGTAACCCTGCTTTTTCAAACGGGAAGCGGTGAAAACCGCCTTAGCATAGATCGGGAGGAACAGTCATCCATGCAAGCCAGCAATTTCACTCGAGGCAAAAACAAGGCGAAGACCAAAGAAACGGCCGCCCGCACAGACGGACAGATCTCCAGCGCGTCCGTCGCGCGTCAGCGCATTCAGAAGCGCAAGGAACGCGAGAAGAAGCGCAGAATGCGCATCATGGCGACACTCCTTACGGTGGCGCTGGCGCTTATCATTGCGGGCACGGTGGCGCTTGTTATAACGAGCAAGGTCTATACATACGAGGGCATTTACCCCAATGTCCGTGTTGCAGGCGTGGATCTGGAAGGGATGAACGAGGAAGAAGCCGCGTCGGCCATCAAGAAAGCCTCCGAAGAGTATTACGCCTCCCAGAAGGTCACGCTGTCCTACGGGGATGACAAGCTGGATATTTACGGTTCTGAGATCGACATGAGCATGGATGCTCCTGCCGCTGCCCGGGCGGCAATGGCCTACGGGAAACACTATTCCTTCTTCACCCGCACCCGCATCGTGAACGGCAAGACCGAGCCGGTCGATCTTGCGGCGACGACCAGCTTCAATCCGGTGAAGATCGAAGCCAAGGTGAATGAATTCACCGAAATGGTCAAAGATAAGAGCGGCGTCTGCAGCTATGAACTCACCGACACCGTCGTCAAGGTCGACCTTTCCGCAAACGGCGAAGTGTTGAACAAGGCAACCATCGTGAACGACGTTTCCAGAATGTTCGGCGAAGGCAGATTTGAGACCTATGAAGCCGTGCCGGAGGTCGTGACGGCGGCGACGCTGGACGTGGAAGAGATCTACGAAAGCGTTTACTGTGACGCGGAGGACGCGGAGATCCTCTACGTACCGCTTGACTGGACGGAGGAGACCGCCGACCAGTATGATCTTGCAAGTTACAGCGGCAAAAAGACCTATTACGTCAAACCCGAAAGGATCGGCCTGTCCTTTGATCTGGAGGGCGCTAAGATGATTCTGGCGGCCAACGCCAACGGCAAGGTCTTCCAGTTCCCGCTCATCAAGAGCCAGCCGCAGGTGACCAAGGCGGAGCTTTCCTCCAAGATTTATTCGGACGTCATCGGCAGAGCCTCCTCCACACTCAATCCGGGGGAAGTCAACCGCACCACCAACGTCCGCCTTGCCACGGAATTCGTCAACGGCACCGAATTGATGCCGGGCGAAGTCTTCTCCTACAACAAGATCGTCGGCGAACGCACCGAAAAGCGCGGCTTTAAGGACGCCGGTACCTTTGTCAAGGGCGAGGTCGTCGACGAGATCGGCGGCGGCATCTGCCAGCTTTCCAGCACGGTGTACATGGCGACGCTGCGCTCCAATCTGAAGCAGGTCAGCCGTTCGGCGCACCGCTTTGCCGTGACCTATACCCCCCTCGGCCAGGACGCCACGGTCTACTGGGGCTCGCTGGATTATCAGATCAAGAACGACACCGACTATCCCATCAAAGACT
>JAKSPX010000393.1 GCA_024404415.1 Clostridia bacterium
GCGCTGGCGCAGAAGGCAAAGCTCCTGATCACGGATGAGCCGACCGCCTCGCTCAACGCGCAGGAGATCGCGCGCGTCTTTTCCATCATGCGCACGCTGAAAAGTCAGGGCATCGCCATGATCTTCATCTCCCACAAGCTTCAGGAGGTCATGGAGATCTGCGACAACTACGCCGTTTTGCGCAACGGAAAAATGGTCGAGACCGGTCTTACAAAAGACGTTACCGTGCGCCGCCTCGCCGAATTGATGGTGGGGCACAACGTGGAGACCGGGGAAAGCGCGGGCGAGCGAAAAATCGGGGAAGAGATCCTGCGCCTTGAGGGTCTTTCCGACGGTGAAAACTTCTTCGACGTGTCGCTTTCCCTGAAAAAAGGCGAGGTGCTCGGCGTGACCGGGCTTCTGGGCGACGGGCGAAGCGAGCTCTTCGGCACCGTCTTCGGAGCCTACGGGCGCGGGTATCACGGAAAGATCTTCCTTGAAAATAGGGAGATACGCCCTTCGGACACCAGCAAGGCTCTGAGCGCGGGTATCGCCTATCTACCGAAAAACCGCAAGGAAAACGGTGTCATCGCCGATATGTCCATCCTCGATAACGGCACGGCGGTCACACTGAATGCGTTCACGAAGCTCGGATTCATCGACCGCACGCGCCAGCGGGAAAGCTTCCGGGACGAAGTAAATGACCTCCGGATCCGCATGTCCGACGAAAATAACCCCATCACCAGTCTCTCAGGCGGCAATCAGCAGAAGGTCGTCCTGGCCAAGTGGCTGCTTGCAGACCCCAAGGTGCTCATCCTCGACAACCCCACGCAGGGGGTGGACGTGGGCGCCAAGGAGGAGATCTACGCCATCATCACGAAGCTTGCGTCGGAGGGCATCGCCGTCGTGGTGCTTTCCGCGGAGGCGCAGGAGATCATCCGCGTCGCGGATCGGTGCCTTGTGATGTTTCACGGGCGCGTGGCGGGCGAGGTCGCGGGGGAGGATATGAACGAAACCAACATGATGTTCCTCGCCACGGGAGGAAAGGAGAGAACCGATCATGAATGAAATGAAAAAAGGGGAGAAACGTCCCCTTCTTCGCCGCCTGAAAGAGGGCGGCGGGCTGACGGCCACCGCCTTTGCGCTGGTCATCATGCTCATCGTCCAGTGCGTCGTGATCGGACTCAATGAGGGGAGCTTCCTCGGCCTCTTCCCCAAGCTCCTGACGGCGTGGCTCAACATTTTAAGAAACAACACCTACACCGGCGTCATCGCGCTCGGTATGTGCCTCGTGGTGGTCTCGGGCGGCATCGACCTCTCGGTCGGTTCCATGACCTGCGCCATCGGGGCGGTCATCATGTATCTTTTGGACGGCCAGACCGGCCTCTTTGCCGCTATCGGCCTTCGGGGCGTACCGGCGTATCTCCTCGCGGTGGTCGCGGCGCTCGTCGTCGGCTTAGTCCTCGGCGAGATCAACGGCGCGCTGGTCGCCTACGGCAGGATCCCGCCCTTCATCGTCACGCTCGGCACCATGAAGATCTTCCGCTCGGTCACGCAGGAGCTCACGCGCCAGTTCAACCCAGTCGTGCCGGACGGTTGCAAGAAGATCGCCTCCTTGCGCATCGGCGGTCAGGTCATCCTGCCGATCCTCTACTGGCTGCTGCTCGTCATCATCATGCACGTGGTCTTCACCCGCGTCCCCTTCGGCAAGAGGGTGGTGGCGGTCGGCACCAACGAGCGCGCCGCGCGCTTTTCGGGCATTGACGTCAAGGCGCTCAAGCGCCGC
>JAKSPX010000394.1 GCA_024404415.1 Clostridia bacterium
TCGAAAAGGCCATACATGAGTGCCGCCTCTTCCCGTGCTGGTTCGGCGCGGCCCTGAAGCTTGACGGTGTGGATAAATTCCTTGAAGGACTTTCGCATTACGCGCCCGCCGCGCCCGACAAGGGGAAATTCGCCGCCAAGGTCTATAAGATCACCCGCGACGAAGCCGGTACCCGCCTGACCCACATGAAGATCACGGGCGGTGAGCTTCGCGTGCGCGAAACGCTCTCGGGCAACGGCTGGGAGGAGAAGGTTACGTCTCTCCGCGTCTATTCCGGCGCGAAATTCAAGGCCGTGGAGGTCGCCGTCCCGGGCGACATCGTCACGGCGGTCGGGCTGACGAGCACGTCGCCGGGCCTCGGTCTCGGCGCGGAAAACGAGAGCGAAAAAGCGACGCTGGAGCCGGTTCTGACCTACCGCGTTCTGCTTCCCGAGGGGGTCGACCCCTATAAGGTGATGATCCGCTTCAAGGAACTGGAGGAGGAAGAACCCGCCCTGCACGTCGACTGGAACGAGCGGCTTGCCGAACTCAGAGTCGACCTGATGGGCAAGGTGCAGAAGGAGATCCTTGCCGAGCTGGTCAAAGAGAGATATGGCTGGGAGATCGGCTTTGACGAAGGCTCCATCCTCTATAAAGAGACCATTGCCGCGCCTTCCGAGGGCGTCGGCCACTACGAACCGCTCCGCCACTATGCCGAAGTGCATCTGCTTTTGGAGCCGGGCGCAAGAGAAAGCGGCTTCTCGGTCTCGACCCTCTGCCGCGAGGACGATCTGGACGGCAACTGGCAGCGGCTCATCCTCACGCATCTCTTGGAAAAGACCCATCTCGGCGTGCTCACCGGCGCGCCGATCACCGATATCCATATTTCCCTGGTCTCAGGGCGCGCCCACCTCAAGCACACCGAGGGCGGCGACTTCCGCGAGGCCACCTACCGCGCCGTGCGAAACGGCCTGATGAACGCCAAAAGCGTGCTTTTAGAGCCGTGGTATGCCTTCAGGCTCAGCCTCCCGCAGGCATCGCTCGGACGGGCGCTTAACGACCTTGAGCGGATGGGGGCGGAATTCGATTCACCCATAGAAGAGGCGGGCGACATGGTGGTCACCGGTCGCGCTCCGGTCAGCGTCATGCGCGATTACCCGACCGAAGTGACGGCCTACACCCGCGGCCTCGGCCAGCTCGCTTTTCAGGCGGCGGGCTATTTCCCCGTGCCGGATCAGGATGAGGTCGTAAAGGCCATCGGCTACAACCCCGAAGCCGATATATATAACTCCCCGGACAGCGTCTTCTGTGCCCGCGGGGCAGGGTTCCTCGTCAACTGGAAGGACGTGCCGAAATATATGCACCTTCCCTCTATCTTCGCCAAAGCCAAACCGCCCGAGGATGAGGCGGTCGTCGCAAGACGCGAGGCCGCAAGGCGCTACGTCGCCTCGGTCGCGGGGGACGAGGAACTGATGCGCATCTTTGAGCGCACCTACGGCCCTTTGAAAAACGAGAAAAAGGCCATGCGTCCCACCGAAAAGGAAAGCGACCATTCCGGCGCTTCCTACCGCGCGGAAAGACCGCCGGAGGGACCGGAATACCTCCTGATCGACGGCTACAACATCATTTTCGCGTGGGACGAGCTCAAAAAGGTGGCGGACGAGAGCCTTGAGCACGCCAGAGAGACCCTCATCGACCGCATGAGGAACTATCAGGGCTTCAAGGCATCGCCGATCATCATCGTCTTCGACGCGTATAAAGTAAAAGGCAACCCCGGCTCGAT
>JAKSPX010000395.1 GCA_024404415.1 Clostridia bacterium
ACGCTTCCCAGATGGACGTGACCCCTCAGAACCTCCTCGACAACGCGGAAGAATTCAGAGCCAGGGGCATCCCGGTCACGTGGATGATCATGGACGATATGTGGGGCGACGTGCCCGCCATCGACCGCCCGACCATGCACTCCCGCGAGCTCAATTCCTTTGAAGCCGCGCCCGAACGCTTCCCCAAGGGCCTTGCCGGGGTCATCGGCGAGATCAAGGAGCAGTACGGCATAAAGGTCGGCATGTGGCATCCCATCACCGGCTACTGGCACGGTATCGACCCCAATGGCGACCTTGCCAAGGAACACGGCGATCGTTTGGAATACACCATCCCGCGCTTTGCCGATGACGGCTCCCGTCTGATGCACAGCTTTGACCCGGCGAAGGCGCAGAAATATTACGACATCCAGCACCGCTTCTATAAGGACTGCGGCGCGGAATTCGTCAAAGTCGATAATCAGGGCTCCACCGAGTACCTTTCCTACCACAAGGGGAGCATCGGCGAGACCTCCGAGACCCTTCATAACGCGGTGGAGAAGGCCGTCAAGCGCCATTTCGGCGGCGCGATCATCAACTGCATGGGCATGCCCATCGAAAACTTCTGGAACCGCACCTATTCCGACGTCTGCCGCTTCTCGGGCGACTTCATGCCGGAGGATCGAAAGTGGTTCATCCAGCACCTTCTCCAGTGCAGCTACAACTCGCTCACGCAGGGCGCGGTCTACACCGGCGACTGGGATATGTGGTGGTCCGACGACGCGCAGGCCAAGAAGAACGCGGTATTACGCGCCATGTCCGGCGGTCCGATCTATATGTCCGACGAGCTCGGAAGGAGCATCCGGGAGGTCATCCTGCCGCTTGCCTTCTCGGACGGCACCATCCTCCGCCTTCCCGACCCGGCCGTACCGTGCCGCGACTGCCTCTTTGAGGACGCGGAACGTAGTGGGAAGATCTACAAGGTCTTCAATAAAGCGGGTGACGTCGGCATCGTCGCGGCCTTCGACCTCGACGAGAACGAAAACCCCGTCTCCGGCAAGCTTTCGGTTTCGGATATCGAAGGGCTGAAGGAGGGCAAATACGTCGTTTACGACTGGTTTGCGGGCACGGCGAAGGTTCTTGAAAAGGGCGAAACGCTCGACCTCTTCTTAAATAACTATGATGATTTCCGCCTTTATATCCTCGCGCCGATCAAATCAGGCAAGGCGCTTCTGGGTTTGGCTGAAAAATACATCATGCCGCTGACTTACCAGAAAAAGCTCCTCAAATACGCCGCGAAGGACGACGGCACGCTCCTTGTGTGGTCGGAAAAGAAGCTTGCGGGCTTTGAGGAACGCGGAGGCGGCATCTGGGCGAAACAGATCAGGAAAGGCGAAGAATTCACATTCTGACGGAGGCAAGTATGGAATACTGGAGACAGAGCACAAAGAACATTTACGTCGCGGCGCACCGCGGCTGGTCGGCGAAATACCCGGAAAACACCATGGAGGCCTATAAAGCCGCCGTGGCGCTGGACGTGGATCAGATCGAAAACGACATCCGCATCACGAAAGACGGCGAGCTGGTCCTGATCCACGACGCAACGGTGGACAGAACGACCGACGGCACCGGGCGGGTGTGTGATTTCACCTTTGAGGAGCTTCAATCACTCGACGCAGGCGTCAAAAAGGGCGAGGAATTCAAAGGGGCGAAGATCCCGAAGCTGGTCGATTTCATGGAGCTGGTCGCGCCGCTGCCGAAAATGACGGTGGAT
>JAKSPX010000396.1 GCA_024404415.1 Clostridia bacterium
GGTTTTGATGACCGCAACGGCGCGGCCATCGAAGGTATGGCAGGTATCGGAGCCGTAGATATCCTCATTGGCGGGTTCGCCGGAGAAGACGGCGAGGAGCTCACCGCTGGTAACCTTGCACCTGATCTCGTTTCCGGCGGTCGGGACACGGTCGCCCTTCTGATCGGCGACGGTGATATCGACGTAGAGAAGGTCGCGTCCGTCGGCCTTGAAGGTCTCCTTTTCAGCCTTGAGGAGAAGCTTCGCGGCATCTCCGACGGTATGCAGTTCGGCGCGTCCCACCGGGCGGCGCTCGCCGGCCTTATACGCAACGGCGGTAAGGCTTCCCTTGGCGTAGGGGGCCATGATCGAGGCGATGCCCTTTTCGGGCTTGGCTTCGCCGACCTTGATCGAGTTGACGTAGAATTTCACGAGATCCGCGTCGGTGTAGCAGTCCACCTTGACCGGGCAGCCGACGTATTTATCCTCAAACGTCCAGGAATAATGCACGTCGTACCAGTGCCAGCCGGTGCCGGAATAGCTTTCGCCGGTGTGCTCGGGATGGGTGGTGACGAGATACGGCGCTTTGCCGCCGATCCAGATGGCTTCGCGGAAATAGGACTGCGGACGGCGGAAGCCCGCGAGGTCAAGGTCACCCTGGAAGCAGGTGCGCCACGGATAGTCCTGCATGATGATGCCCGGGAGGTAGCCGTCGCGCGCCCAGACCATCTTGCCCGCGCCGCATTCGCCGAGGTTGTCGATGGCGGTCCAGGTGTAGTCGCCGAGGACGTAGGGCGAGCGCATGATGACGCTCCACGAATCATAGAAGCGGAGGGCGTGGGTCTCGCTGCCCCAGATCACGCGGTCGGGGTAGCGCTCGTGGTCCATGTCGTAGCGGGTATATAAGTAGTTGTAACCGATGATGTCGAGAGGCTTCATGAAGCCGAAGGTGCGCTTATCCCATTCGACGCCCGCTTCGCTTCTCTCGCCGGTCTCGAAGTTGATGCGGGAGTTGGCGACGTAATCCGGCGGGTCGAGAGGATCGCTGCGGTCCCACATGCCGCAGATGCCGGAGGTGACAAAGCGGGTATCGTCTTCCTTCTTGATGGCGGCGACCAGCTTTTCGGCCCATTCCGCGCCGTCGGAGGAGCCGTCGCGCTCGATGATTTCATTGCCGATGGAATAGGTCAGGACACAGGGGTGGTTGCGGTCGCGCTTGACCATGGCGGTGATGTCTCGCTCCCACCAGTCGGCACCCCAGAGCGCATCGTCGGAGGGGCGCTTCTGGACGTTCCACATATCGAAGGCCTCGTCCATGACGATGACGCCCTGCTTATCGCATTCTTCAAGCAATGCAAGGGACGGCGGGTTGTGGGCAATGCGGAAGGAATTGAAGCCCGCGTCCTTGAGTAGGCGGACTTCTCTCGCTTCGGCAGCCGGGAAGGAGGCCGCGCCGAGCGCGCCGTGGTCGTGGTGGATGCAGCCGCCGCGGAGCTTCATTTCCACGCCGTTGAGGCGGAAGCCGTGCTCCACGTCGCAGGTCATGGTGCGGATGCCGAAGGTGTTCTCGGCCTCGTCGGTGACTTCTCCGTTCACCGAAACGGTGGTATATAACGCATAGAGGTGCGGTTCGTCAAGTGTCCAGAGGAGCGGGTTTTCAACGTCGAGGGTCAGCTCAAGGGCGGTCTTTTCGCCCTTTTTCGCTGAGGGAGCGGCTTCGGCCGGGGCGGTCT
>JAKSPX010000397.1 GCA_024404415.1 Clostridia bacterium
CCCAGCGTGTCAAGCTGGCAAGTGAACTTCTGAAGCCCGCCACCGGCAAGACCATGTATATCCTCGACGAGCCGACCACCGGCCTCCACATGGAGGACGTGCGCATCCTTCTGGAAGCGCTTGACAAACTGGTCGAGGCGGGCAACACGGTGCTGGTCATCGAGCACAACCTCGACGTCATCAAGACCGCCGACCACATCATCGACCTCGGCCCCGAGGGCGGCGACCGCGGCGGAAAACTGATCTTCGAGGGAACGCCGGAGGTGTGCGCCAAATGTAAGGCGAGCTACACCGGGCAGTTCCTCAAAAGGATCCTGGAAAAATAAAAAGATTTGACCTTGCAAACCCATAAACCCGGTGTTATGATGGAAGAAAAAACGAGAGGTGTCAGAAATGAACTGTCAAAGAGGAAGAATCGTATTATCATATCCCGCCGTGCTTTCCGAGGTGAAGGGTGAGACGCCCGTGAAATTCTCGCTTTCCGGCAAGCGGGAAAAGGTCTCCGTGAGGTCGGTGAAGGCGGGGGAGAAGGGGCTTTACGATGCGCTCCTTTTCGAGCTTTTGCCGGATGAAAATGGTGAGGCGGAATGCCTGCTCCCGATGGATGCGCTGCCGCACGGGCCCGTGACGGTGCGCTTCCTCGTCGGCGAGGGTGCAACGCGGGATATTTACCATCTCCAGCTATTTAACTGCAGCGGCGAGCGCTTTGAGGAAGGCCTCGCGGATAATCTGAAAGCCTGCGGCGTGACGAAGGTCGACCGCATTGAAGGGCACAGCCGCTACGATACCTGCCTTGCGATCAACGAAGAATACGCGGAAGTGCTTGAAGGCGACGAGCTCTGCGTGGCGACGGGCACCAATTACCCGGATGCGCTGGCAGGCGGCGTCTATGCGGCAGTGAAAAAAGCACCGCTGTTCCTTGTGAACAACAAGAAACTGAGCGACGAACAGAAGGCTTTCGTCAAGGTATATAGTCCCGCATTCATCACGGCCTTCGGCGGCGAGACGGTCGTTTCCGACGCGATGCTGGAAATGATCGCCCAGGCGGTGAAATAAGCTTCCCAATATATAAGATAGCATAACCCTCTCAGTCATTTGCTTCGCAAATGCCAGCTCTCCCGGAGGGAGAGCCTGATCGGAAGGCTCCCCCTTTGGGGGAGCTGGCACGACGAAAGCGTGACTGAGAGGGCTTTTTCTATATCTCAGAAGCCGAAGAAGGAGATCTGTTCGGAATCGGGGAGATCACCGAAGACGCCGAGCTTTTTGAGGTCGTCGGCGTTGGTGCGGGAAATGTGCGCGCGGGTGATGACGTCGTCAACCGAGGAGAAGGGACCGTCGGCTCTGGCGGCTACAAGCGCCTTGGCGGCGTTTTCGCCGAAGTTGTGGATGGCGGCGAAGGGGAAACGGAGCTTGTTATCTTCCACGGTGAAGTGGGTGGCCTCGGATTTATAGATGTCCGGCGGCAGGAATTCCAGCCCGCGGAGGTAGAATTCGTGCACCACTTCGAAGGTCTTGGCAAGATCCTGGTCGATGGCGGAAGCTGACTTGTCGCTTTCGATGCGCTTGATGAAGCTCACCATGTACTCGTCGCCCATCAGCATGGCCTCGGCGTCCAGCGCCGCGGCGCGGATGGTGAAATAGGCCGCGTAGAAGGCGAGAGGGTAATGCATCTTATAGTAGGCGATGCGGAAGCCGTTGACCACGTAGGCC
>JAKSPX010000398.1 GCA_024404415.1 Clostridia bacterium
CGCATCGTGCGCCTACCGCCGGCGGCTCGCGCCCGGCAGGCAACAGTAAAACCTATCGTCCCACCGGCGGATTCGGAGGCCCGCGGCCGACGGGCGGCTTTGGAGGCACAAGGCCCTCCGGTTTTGGCGGGGCGAGGCCCTCGGGCGGCTTTGGCGGGTCGAGACCCTCCGGCGGCTTCCACGGCGGAGGCGGACATTCCCGCGGCGGCGGTGCAGGCCGCAGATAATCAAAAATTCATTTTGGCGGCGGCTTCTTTCGGAGCCGCCGATTCGGTATATAAGGAGATACGCGTATGAAAGATTTGGAAAACGCCTTCAGCATCTGGTCAAGCTTTGACGTGGAGCTCACACCCGAGGACATGGTGCTCCGACTTGAAAAGCGCGGCATGCACGTCTCGGAGCTCTCGGACGAGCACGCGGCGGTGTTACTCTCGCGCGGCGGCGACCCGGAGGAGATCGGGCGGGCATTCGGCGAATTTGCCCGCGCCCACGGCGTCACCTTCCTGCAGGGCCATCTCTGGCTCCGCGTCCGCCTTTGCGACAAGACCATTGATGTGGTGTCCATTTTGAAGGATTGGTTCCGCCTCTTTTCCGCCATCGGCATCAAAAACGGCGTCCTGCACTGTGACGGAAGCTCCTTCCCGGAGGGGACGAGCGACGAAGAAAAGACTGCGGCCAACGTCGAGGTGCTCAAAAAGCTTGCGCCCATTGCCGAAAAGCAGGGCCTGACCATCTGCCTGGAAAACCTCAGAGGGGCCTTTGACACCGCCGAGAAGCTGCTTGCCATCATCGAAAAGGTCGGCTCCCCGAACCTTGCCATCTGCCTTGATACCGGCCACCTCAACCTGACCCACCACGGCACGCAGGAGGCCTTCATCCTCGCGGCGGGCGATAAATTAAAGGCACTGCACCTTGCAAACAACGAGGAAAATTACGACCAGCACCTCAATCCCTACGGCCGCGGCACGGTCGATTTTGAGGAAGTCATGCGCGGGCTCAAAAAGGTCGGTTATGACGGCCTCCTCAATTACGAGGTGCCGGGCGAGAGAACAATGCCCATCGTCCTGAGAGACGCCATGACCGATTACCTGCGGCGCGTCACGGAGTATTTCTACACGATTCTGGAGGGCTAAAATGTTCAGATTTGAAAATAAGACCGGCGTGAGCCTGACCTACAACGGCCTTCCCATCCTGAACGCCGTCACGGCGTGGGTCAACCCCAACGTGTGGCTCAAAAATTACGGCGACGAATCGGGGAGGATCACCCTTTCCGCAAAGGAGATCGCGGATAACGAGGTGACCTTTGCCGATGAAGAAGGGCTTGCCACTCTGACCCTCACGCTTTCCGAAAAGAAGGGCGCTTTCGCCCTCTCCCTGCGCGGTGAATACAAACCGAAGGTCGGCTGCGGGACGCATCTTGACGAAACATGGTCGCTCGGCTTGCAGTTCTTCTTCCCGCATGAAGGCAATTACGTCGATTGCTTCATGAACTGCCGTTACTGGCAGCGCCCCTTCGTCTCGGACGACAATTCTCTTCTTCACGCGCGCACGCAGGCACTCTTTTACCGGAAGGAGAAAAACGTCACCTATCTTCTCACCACCTGCGACAAGGATTTCAAGACCGAGCTCTTCCCGAGTGACGCCCGCACCGACCTTGTCGCCCACGCGAACACCATCAAGGATAAGATCAACGAGGTCGTTCTTGTC
>JAKSPX010000399.1 GCA_024404415.1 Clostridia bacterium
GACCAGATCACGACATTCTGGGTCGGAATAGAGCATCAGCTTTTTCGCCTCGAAGGAGGCGCGCTTAATGGCGGCGGGGGAGGGCGGGAAAGGCGATTCGTTGGTGTTTAATTTGATGTAGACCTGATCCTTGGGCTGTTCGCCCGGGACGTAGGGCACGAGGGCGGAATATTTCCCGCTGAAGAACTGACTCATTTTATTCTTCCCCCTCCGTGCGGACTAAAGCGCTCTTGGCGTGGGCGGTGAGGCCTTCGGCCTCGGCGAACTTCGCGACGTCCTTTGCGACCGACTTGAGCGCATCCTCAGTGAAATAGGTATACTGGGTCTTTTTGATGAAATCGTCTACCGAAAGGGGACTGGAGAACTTGGCGGTGCCGCTGGTGGGAAGGGTGTGGTTGGGACCCGCAAGGTAATCGCCGAGGGCTTCGGGGCAATTGCGGCCCATGAAGACCGAGCCCGCGTGGCGGATCTTCGATAAAGAATCAAGCGGCGCATCCACCATCAGCTCGAGGTGCTCCGGCGCGATCTCGTTGGCGACGTCGATGGCGACGTTCAGCGTGTCGGCGACGATGATCTTGCCGTTGGTGTCGACGGAGGCGCGGGCAATGTCGGCGCGGAGAAGAGCGGGGATCTGCTTTTCAAGCTCCTCACAGACCTTTTCGGCGAGAAGCATGGAGTCGGTGACCAACACGGCGGAGGCCATCTTGTCGTGCTCGGCCTGGGAAAGGAGGTCGGCAGCCACCACGCGCGCGTCGCTTCTGCCGTCCGCGACGATCAGGATCTCGCGCGGGCCCGCGATCATGTCGATGGAGACTTTGCCGAACACCTGCTTTTTGGCTTCGGCGACAAAGGCGTTGCCGGGACCGACGATCTTATCGACCTTCGGGATTGATTCGGTGCCGTAGGCGAGGGCGGCAATGGCCTGCGCGCCGCCGACCTTGAAGATGCGGTCGACGCCCGCGACCTTGGCCGCGGCCAGAATGACCGGGTTTACTTTGCCGTCTTTGGACGGAGGCGTGGTGATGACCACCTCGGGGCAGCCCGCGATCTTGGCGGGGATGGAATCCATCAGGACGGTGGAGGGATAAGCCGCCGTGCCGCCGGGGACGTAGAGGCCCGCACGGTCGACCGGGATGATCTTCTGCCCCATCACGATCCCGGCTTCGTCGTTGAGGATGAAGCTGGTCCTGACCTGCTTTTCGTGGAATCTGCGGATATTCTTCGCGGCATTTTCCATAATGGCGATGAGCTCCGGGGAGACGCACGCCATGGCTTCGTCGATTTCCTCCTTTGAAACCTCGAGAGAAGAAAGCTCTGCCTTGTCGAATTTCTTTGCGTATTCAAAAAGGGCTATGTCGCCATTTTTCTTAACGTTTTCAATGATCTCCGTGACGACGGCTTCCACGTTCACCGCGGGAACCGCACGGGCAAAAATTTCGTCATTCGGCACCTCGCCGTATTTCATGATCCTGATCATACTGTACCCTCGATCTGTTTGGAAATTTCGGAGACGATCAAGTCGATCGCCTGACTTTTGAATTTATACCCGGCCTTGTTGGCGATGAGCCGCGCCGAGATGGGAACCACCGTGTCGTAGACCACGAGGTCGTTTTCCTTGAGTGTGGTGCCGGTCTCCACGATGTCCACGATGACGTCCGAGAGGCCGAGGATGGGCGCGAT
>JAKSPX010000004.1 GCA_024404415.1 Clostridia bacterium
GCTTTCCTTCGGCGAACGAATGTTGAAGCTGTGGAAGATCTCGGCAAGCGACATGGTCAGAAACGCCATGGTCATGCCGTGCGCGCTGGTCTGGAGCACCCATCTCCCGGTCTCGATGTGGCAGCCGATGAGGTAGGAGGCGAAGACCAGAAGAGTGACAAGCAAGCCCTGATAGAGGATATCAAAGCCCATGCCGCCCGAGAAGATACCCGCGCCGGTTGCGCGCGGTTTTCTCTTCATGACGTCAGCTTCGGCGCTTTCGGTGCCGAGGGCCAGTGCCGGGAAACAGTCGGTGACGAGGTTGATCCAGAGAAGGTGCACCGGCTTGAGGATGGTGAAGCCGATGAGCGACGCAAAGAAGATGCTCATGACCTCGCTCATGTTGGAGCCGAGGAGGAACTGGATGGATTTGCGGATGTTGTCGTAAATGCGGCGGCCTTCCTCGACCGCGCCGACGATGGTGGCGAAGTTGTCGTCCGCCAGCACCATATCGGCGACGTTCTTGGTGACGTCGGTGCCGGTGATGCCCATGCCGACGCCGATGTCGGCCGATTTGATGGAGGGTGCGTCGTTGACGCCGTCGCCGGTCATGGCCGTGACCGCGCCGCCCTTGCGCCAGGCGTTGACGATGCGGGTCTTGTGCTCCGGCTGGACACGGGCGTAGACGCTGATGTTCTTATATTCTTTTTCGAAGGTCTCGTCGTCCATTTCGTCGAGCTCACGCCCGGTGATGGCGCGGGCATTGCCGGAGAGGATGCCAAGCTCGCGGGCGATGGCCACAGCGGTATCCACGTGGTCGCCTGTGATCATAATGGGACGGATGCCCGCCGCGCGGCACTTGACGATGGCGTCCTGCACTTCGGGACGCACCGGGTCGATCATGCCGCAGAGGCCGATGAAGCAGAGCTTGCTCTCAAGGAAATTCGTGTCCTCCACCGAGGGGACGGCCTTCCAATGCTTTTCCGCCGTGGCCAGCACGCGCAGGGCGTTATCCGCCATGGCCTTGTTCTGCTTCTCGATCTCGGCGCGGTTTTCCTCTGTCATCGGGAGCGTCTCGCCGTCCTTCAGGTAGTGTGTGCAGCGGTCGATGACGCTATCGGGCGCGCCCTTGGTGAACTGGATATATTCGTCGCCCGCCTTGTGCACGGTGGACATCATCTTGCGCAGGGAATCAAACGGCGCTTCGGTGACGCGCAGGTAATCTCTTTTGAGGTTGGGCTTTTCGAGACCCAGCTTATTCGCCCATGCGACCAGCGCCGCCTCGGTCGGCTCGCCTGTGACGCTGCCGTCCGGGTTCAATTCCGCGTCCGAGCAGAGCGCCATAGCCATGGCGATGCGCCTCTGATCGTCGCCGAAATGGTCGACGACGGTCATTTTGTTCTGGGTCAGGGTGCCGGTCTTATCCGAGCATATCGTCTGGGCGCAGCCAAGCGTTTCCACCGCGGTGAGGCGGCGGATGATGGCATTCCTCTTGGACATATTGGTGACGCCGATGGACAGAACCACCGTCACAACGGCGGCAAGGCCCTCCGGAATGGCCGCAACAGCGAGCGAAACGGCCACCATGAAGGCGTCAAGCGCCGGTGCAAAGGCGAAGCCGCCCGCCTTGATGAGCTGTACGGCAAAGACCACGGCACAGATGCCGAGCACCAGCCACGTCAGGATCTTTGAAAGTCCGGCAAGCTGGATCTGGAGGGGCGTTTCGCTGTCCTCGGCCTTGGCAAGGGCGTCGGCGATCTTACCCATTTCGGTGTCCATGCCGGTGGCGGTGACCACGGCCGTGCCACGGCCATAGCTGACCGAGCTGCCCATATAAAGCATATTCTTGCGGTCGCCGAGCGGGACGTCCTTACCGTCGGCGGGCGCGGAAATGACCTCGGCTTCCTTGTTGACGGGGAGTGATTCGCCGGTCAGGGCAGCTTCCTCCACCTTGAGACTGGCGCTCATCAGGATGCGCGCGTCCGCCGGAACGGCGTCGCCGGCTTCCAGCATGATGACGTCGCCGACCACCAGTTCTTCACTCGGCACCGAAAGCATGGTGCCGTCGCGGTACACCTTGGACATGGCGGCGGACATAGCCTGCAAGGCCTCAATGGCCTTTTCCGCCTTGCTCTCCTGATACACGCCGAGTACGGCGTTGACGATGACCACCGCGAGGATGATGATGACGTCCGCGAAGCTCTCGTTTTCCACAACGGCGAGGATGCCGCTGACGGCAGCCGCGGCGATCAGAATGATGATCATCGGGTCGGCAAGCTGTTCTAAAAAGCGTTTGACCAGCGGCACCTTTTCGGCCGCGGCCAGCTTGTTGCGGCCGTTTTTCTCCAATCTCGCTGCCGCTTCGGCAGAATCGAGGCCCGCTTCGACCGAGCGCACCTCGCTTAAGACGGTTTCTTTTTCTTCCAGATAGAATTTCAATCTACCCACTCCTTTTTGACCTATGAAAATACGAAACCCGTGTGCAGCACTCGGCGACACACGGGTGATCTTTCAGGATATAAAGACACACGCATGGCCAAAGGCTCACACATGAGTCTCGCAATTTGAAGCAAGCCAAGCCGTTTCCGGCGTGCTGACTGACTTGCTGCGCACGTTTCCGCGCGCCAGCTACTCCCTCATCGGAATCTTTATGGTATTTTAACACGCCGAAATACGCTTTGTCAATCCCCCACGCGGGGATTTTCCGCCGTCCTTCGGGTTGAAAAGCGGCAAAAAGCGGTGTATAATGAAAGCATGCTCCGCGAAATTATACCGGGAGGTAATACTATGAAAAAGCAGGCACTCCGCGCCCCTGACTGGTTTGCTGAGGGGTCCATGTATCAGATCAATCCGCGCACCTTCTCGAAGGAGGGCACCATCGCTTCCGTCACACGCGAGCTTCCCTACCTTGCCTCCCTCGGTTTCGGCACCATGTACCTCTGCCCCGTTTTTGCCGAGGATGACTCGACCGACCTCTCCAACTGGAGCGAAAGGCAGAAAAAGTCCGCCACAGGCAACCCCAAGAACCCCTACCGCATGACCGACTATTTCCGCATCGACGAGGAATACGGCACCGACGAGGATTTGAAAGCCTTTGTTGCCGAAGCACACCGCCTCGGGATGCACGTCATGCTGGACCTTGTCTATCTCCACATCGGCCCGCACGCCGATATTCTCAAGACGCATCCCGAATTTGCCCAGCACAACCCCGACGGTTCAGTCAAGGAGACCATCTGGCATTTCCCCTACCTGAATTTCGAACATCCCGGCCTCCGCGAATACCTTTGGGCCAACATGGTTTATTACGTTTCTGTCTTCGACGTGGACGGCTACCGCTGTGACGTCGGGGACGGCGTGCCGCTGGATTTCTGGATCGAAGGCCGCCGCCGCATCCAGGCTGTCAAGCCCGACGCGGTGCTTCTGAACGAAGGCCGCAACTACGATTATCTCCTTGAGGGCTTCGACGCCTGCTACGCTTTTGACTGGCATGAGACCATCTACTCCGTCTTCCGCGGCAAAAAGACCGCGAAGGATATCCGCCTCTCGGCCGAAAACGCCGCCGAATCGCGTCCTCTCGGCGGGCTTCTGATGCGCGACATGGATAACCACGACACCGTCACCGACTGGCCGATGCGCACCGAGCTGGCCGCCGGGCACGACGGCATGGAGCTTGCTGAGGTCCTGAATTTCACCGTCGACGGTATCCCGATGGTCTACACCGGGAACGAACTTGCCGATGAAGCAAACCTCTGCATGTTTGCCAACCGCTTCTTCCCCGGAAAATTCGAGGTCACCGACCGCGAGGCGAAAAACACCCCCGCCGCTCTCCGCCGTCAGGAGATCATCAAAAAGCTTAATACTCTCCGCCGCGAAAACCGGGTCCTCTCCCGCGGCGAGACGCGCTTCATCGAAAACGACCGTGATGAAACGATTCTCTCCTTCGTCCGTGAGCTTGATGGCGAGCGCATCCTCTTCCTCGGAAGCTTCTCGAAAGAAGCGGTCTCCTTCTCGCTTGCAGAAGAATTACCGGATGGCGAAAGCCTGATCGAAAACGGTTTTGAAAAGACCTGCGGCGGTTATTCACTCGCTCCGCGCGGCTACGCCGTCATCAGATTCTGAAAGGAGCAATTTTTATGGAACTTACAGGCAAAAAAGCCTTTGTGACCGGCTCCAGCCGCGGTATCGGCCGCGCCATTGCCATAGAGCTTGCGCGCCGCGGCGCAGAAGTGATCGTCCACGCCTCCGCGCCCTCCGCCAAAGCGGAAGAGACGCTTTCCCTCATCCGGGAGGCGGGCGGCAAAGCCTCGTTCGTCCCCTCGGACCTCTCCCATCCCGAAAACCTTCCCGGCCTGATCGAAAAGGCCGGCGGATGCGATATTTTAGTTTTGAACGCCTCCATGCAGATCCGGAAGCCGTGGGCCGAGATCACCGCCGACGAATACCTCACGCAGATGAACTGCAATTTCTTCGCCTCGCTCTCGCTCATCCAGCAGGCCGTTCCCTACATGAAAGCGAAAAAGTGGGGCCGCATCATCACCATCGGGAGCGTGCAGGAGGCCAAGCCGCACCCCGATATGCTGGTCTACTCCTCCTCCAAGGCCGCCCAGACCAACATGGTGGAATCGCTTGCTCTCCAACTCGCAGGCGACAACATCACCGTCAACAACGTCGCGCCCGGCGTGATCTACACCGACCGCAACGTCGAAGCGCTTTCCGACCCGGTCTACGCCCAAAAGGTCTCCGCCTCCATCCCGCTCGGCTTTTACGGCGAACCCGCCGACGTCGCGCCGACCGTCGCCCTCCTTGCAAGTGACGATGGCCGCTACATCACCGGCCAGTCCATTTTTGTCGACGGAGGAAAGAGCATACAATAAATCGTCCAAAAGAGATTCCCCTTTTCCGTCCCGCGCCGCGGGTGGAAAAGGGGAATTTTTTGTATGTGTGATCAACGGTTTTGGATTCGTATCATATTTCTTTGAGCAATACGATGGAATCCTTGGGCATACTTAATACATCGCCGCTTTTGACACGGCCGATACAGGCTTCGGTATTGCGCTTGTCGGTGCGAAAAACTTCAAACACGGTTTCGGGGTCAGAGAAATTCAAACGGATCTTTTCGAGAACAGCGCCTTCATCCTTGTAGTTAGCAAGCATCACCGTCTTCTTTTCCCCGGCGGCAGCAAGAACATAGACATTTCCCTCTTCGATGGAGGCTTCTACCCGATCCTTCTGAGCGGCGATATCGCCATAGGCCTTGAAGGCATAATACGGTTTTTCCCGTTCTGCGATCGCCCCACCGCCGTTGACCATGCTCGTTCCTTTGGAAAATAAGCCGCACCAACTGCTCTTGGGATGTGCCACATAATAAGCCGCCCGGTTCGCAGGCGAGTTCTGCATGGTGCACATCAGCGCCGCACAGAAAGCAGCTCCGTGTTCTTTCTTTATCAGCCTGAAGGACTCGGGCATATTCTGCCAATTTTGGACATAGTTCCACTCAGAACAGACGATCTCGGTATCGTCATAGCCAAATTCATGCAGGATATCCCGGGCATATTCTGCCCGTTTGACGCAATCGTCAGGCTCCTTCATATAGCATTGATAGGTGCAGAAGTCATAGGGCACATGGCTTCCGTCCTTAGTCATGTATTCGAGGAAGGAACGGAGAAAGCCGCCCTCAATGTTGGCAATGTCACTGCCGCCGAAGTGCAAATCCGGAAAACGGTTTTTGAGGTAGGTGACTACGACCTTGTAGAACGCAAAAAACTCTTCCCACTCGCCATACCAGATGTTCTTGGTATCGGGCTCAGACCAGATTTCCCAGTCCCGGATGTTCAGATGCAGGCCGTCCGCCCAACCATAATTATAGTGCAGGATGATATGTTCAACGATTTTCGCCCACTTGAGATAGTCTTTGGGCGGAACCGTATGAATGTGGTACTGAAAATCAATGGCACAGCCCAGACGGTAGAGAATACCGGTACCGCACTCAGTGATGGCCTTGAGGTATTCATCCGTAAGCCGGAAGTTGTAGCATTCGGGGTCGTCGGGATCGCACTTGAAGACCTTGAAAATGCTGTCGACATCGACAAATTCCCCGCTGCCGTAAGGATTCTCGCAATCGTGCAGGTGGGAGAAGGGGATTCGGGCCTCCTTGAACCAGGGACGCGCGTCATCATGGAAGTTGCGGGTCAACGGACCGCAGTTGATGCCGTTCATCTGCTTAACAGGACCGATAACCCTGGAAAAGTCAATACTCAGGTGTTTCATGGCCGAATCTTTCCTTTCGATTTTTCGGTTATATTGTATAAATTGCAATACTGCCATCAAAAAACATAACCCTCCGCATCTGCAGAAGGGTATGTTTCATATGGCAACCGCTCATTGTGTATTGTCGATTGTGCGTGGAATTTCCATTCAGATATAATAGTCCATCGAGACGCTGCTTTCCCTTGCCTCGTGCATGAATTTCTTCACCACGTCCACGTGGTAGGGATGGTTCTGATAGGCTTCGAGCGCCGCCTTGTCCTTGACGACCACTTCCAGAACGACGTCATAAGAGCGGCCTGAGTGCAGAAAATCGACGCCGACCTGAATATCCTCCAGCATTTCGACCTTGCCCTTCATGGAGCGGAGCACGTCCGCCGCCGTGCGGCAGTTGACCTCGCTCGGATTCTTGAGCTTGAAGCAGACGATGTGCTTGACCCGCTTTTCTTCCACCTCATACCTGGCCTCTCTGCACCAGGAAAGCACCTCGGCTTCCTCCACCTCGCGCTGACCGTTTTCAAAGATCACGACCGGGAGCATGACCTTGGCCGTCAGGTTTTCCAGGCGATCCGCCGGGAAGAGGAGCGCCGGCTGATCCTTCGCAAGGACGCGCTTTGCGAAATCATAGGTGGATTCGATGGGCTTTTCGTAGGCGATGGCGCCGTTGGAATCGCTAATGCGGCTCTTATGATGGGTATCGGAGCCGGTGATGGTGAAGAGGCCGAACTTTTTGGCGTAGGCGAGGGCAATGTAGTCCTCCACCGGCTTGTTCCCGGTGTTCACCGCCTCGATGCCGTCGCAGTAATCGAGGCCGAGGTGGATCTTTGTGATGTAGTTGCGGTCGCGGAAGGGGTGCGCCTGAATGACGCAGCCGCCGTGGGCGTGCACAAGATTATACATCTCTTCTCTTGTCCAGTTGCGGATCTCGGGATGGGCAAGCAGCCATTCCTTATCCACGCCGTAGATCAGGTATTCGTCGCCCTCGAAGTTCTCCTCGATGCCGAAGAAAACCTTGAAATTCTGCTTGTCGCCCTCGGCCTTGGCTTCCTCGTAGCCGCGGCAGTAGGCGTTTACATATTCATCCCACGGGAGCGAACGCTCGGGGCGGGTATTGCCGTGGTAAAAATGGTCGGTGATGAAAATACCGTCGTAGCCGCGGGACTTGAAGATCTCAATATATTCCTTGCCGGGCGTCACGCCGCATTTGCTCGATTCGCCGGTGTGCATGTGCATTTCATAGCGATACATGATTCATTCCTCCCAGATCTTTTTCGCGTCCTCAAGAAGCGACGCGATATTTTCCTCTGTCTGCGCCCACGAAACGACGAAGCGGAGCACGTTCCGCGTCTCGTCGTAGGGCTCCCAGAATTCAAAGACGTACTTTTCGGCGAGTTTCATTTCCTGCTCTTTGGTGGTGATGATAAAGACCTGATTGGTGGGGCTTTCGACAAAGAGCGGCACGCCGATGGATTTGAAGCCCGCGGTCAGCTTTTCTGCGAGGCGGACGGCGTTTTCCGCAAGGCGGAAATAGAGGCCGTCCTTAAATAGCTCTCTATACTCGATGCCGAGGATCCAGCCCTTGGCGAGCATCGCGCCCCTCTGCTTTTCGATGTAGCGGAAATCCCTCGAAAGTCCCGGGGTGGAGAAGACCACCGCTTCGCCGATCAGCGCGCCGTTTTTGGTGCCGCCGATGTAGAAAACGTCGGTGTTGTCGGCAATGTCGCGGAGGGTCATGTCGTTTTCCGCCGCCGCGAGGGCGCACCCAAGGCGCGCGCCGTCCAAGAAGAGCGGCACACCGAAGTCCTTCGCCACCTCATGGAGCGCGGCGAGCTCGTCCTTGTGATAGACCGTGCCGAGCTCGGTCGGGTTGGAGACGTAGATCAGGCCGGGCTTGACCAGATGCTCGCGGATCTCGTTTTCCGCGTGCTCTTTGAAGACCTTCCGCACCTCGTCGGCCTTTAATTTGCCGTCCGACGTCGGCATGGTCAGCACCTTGTGGCCCGAGGCCTCCACAGCGCCCGATTCATGCTGGGCGATGTGACCCGTCTCCGCCGAGACAACGCCCTCGTGCGGGCGGAGGAGCGACGCGATGACGGTGGAATTGGTCTGGGTGCCGCCGACGAGGAAATGCACTTCGCATTCTCTCCCGATAGCCTTCACGATCAGCTTTTTGGCTTCCTCGGAGATTTCGTCCTCGCCGTAGCCGATCATGGCGATGCGGTTCTGTTTCGCAAGGGCTTCGAGAATGCTCTCGTGCGCGCCCTCGCCGTAGTCATTTCTGAAGGAAATCATCTTTATAACCTCAATTCATAGCGATAAAAGTTAATGAAGTTGGAGTCATGGAAGTTTTCCGCGCCGTTGAAGGCCGAGCGCACGGCGATCAGGAGCGTGTCCCCTTCCATGATGAAGGCCGGGTACTGGAAACCGACCTCGTCGAGGGGGTATTCCGCCTTGTTTTCCACGTCGCCGAGAAGCTCCCAGTGCTCCATGTCGTCTGACACGAAGACCGAAAGCTCCGTGCGGCGGGGAAGGCGGTTGCCGACGGCGATATATTTCCCCGAACGGTGGCGGCGGATCTCAAATTTGGTGTGGCCGAAGGGAAGCTCAACGAATTTTTCAAATTTCGGGAGCGCGTCCGGGTCGTTTTTGTCGAGGCCCAGCCAGAGTCCCGTATTTTCGCCGACGCGCATCACGTCTTTCAGACTGCCGTCCGGGAAGGTGACCACGCACCCCTCGATGGCGCCCGCGATGGGGTAGGCGTTCGGCCACGATTTATTATAGGGCAGAAAGCCGGTGAAGTGCCAATTATCCACGTCCAGCAGGTCGCCTTCCGCGTCGCAGGAGAAGACGCCCATGGCAAATCTTCCCTTGGTCCAGGAGCCGTACTCAATGGCCGTCCAGAGCCTTCCGGCCTCTTCGTGGATGACCACCGGCGCGCGGTGAGGTCCGGGTTCCTTGGGATCGGCCGCGCCGCGCAGAAGCACCGTCGGCGTGCCGAAATGCCCCTCTTCGTCGCCTTTTCCGATCAGAACGTCGCCGTATTCGGTGGAGATGCCAATCAGATAGAGTTCATGCTTGTGCATGAAAAGCGTCCCCCAGAAGCAGGGGAAGATATCGGTGAGGTAATGCCAGGTCGCGCCCTCGTCGTCCGAATAATAGACCAGTGTGAGATTCTGCGGGGCGTTGCCGTCAAAAATGTCCATGGAGACCAAAAGTCTCCCGCTTTCGAGCCGCACAATGGAGGGCGAGCAGGTGTGGCGGCCGGAAAAATCATAGACGCGATCGCGCGGATGGAGATAATTGACCACGGTGCCGGGGTATTCGCCGGTCTTAAAGAGGCGTTCAAAGCTCTTCCGCCCCTTTTCGTCCTCGACGACGATCTTATAATCAAAATACGGCTTGAGACCCGTGACGGTCAGGCGGTCGCCTGCCGCTTCGACCGATTCGTATTCATTCAAACCCTCAAGGGCGTAATAAACACGGCATTTTTCGTCCTCGGCGACCCATTCCAGCGTCACGCGATCGTATCCCGGCTCTAAAAGGACGATGTGCGGCGCGGCGGCCTTTTCATAAACGTCGTAGGGCACGTAGGGATGATAGCTCCACGCGGCGGTACATTTCATGATCTTTCTTTTCCTTTCGGTTTATTGCTGCTCTTTGCCGTCCTTCACGAGGAAGCGGCTGCCCTCGGGCGTGAGATAAAGCAGATCGGCAAGCTTGCCTGCCTGCGCAAGTCCTGCCTTGAAGGAGGCGTATTCCCCCGCCCCGTCGATCAGGAAGCGCAGGATTTTCGCCGCCTCGTCGACGGTATAAAGCCCCCACGGCATTTCAGGCTTGGGAAGGAGCTTGCTTTCCTCCCCTTCTCCGATGTGGAGCGGCATGAGAAGGCGCGTGAGGAAGCTGGCTTCGCCCGTCCAGGCGATGCCCTTGCTTTTGGTGTTCATGACCTCGCAGGCCTTGGTCTCCAGCCGCAGCTTGGAGACCTTCTGCTCCCCGTCCTGATACCCCGCGAGGAGGAAGCTCACGCGCGGCACCTCGCCGGAGGAATAATAATGGTCAAAGAGCATCCACGGGATGTCGTCCACGCGGGTGTCGGGCTTGACGCGCTCGCGGATGAATTCTTTCACCGAGACGATCAGAGGTGCGTTTTTATAGGTGGTCGTCCCCGCAAAGGAGAGCCCCGCCCCGTTGGGGCAGAGAAGTGTATGGGTAGAGGTGTGGCTGACAAAGGGCTGAAACGGCCCTGTCTCGCCGACGCGGACATAGCTGACGTCAAGCGCGTCGCTCGCCATCAGAATGCCGTCCTGAATGAAAACCGTAATTGCAAGTGCCATAATAACTCCCGATACGTATTTTCTTTATCATACCACAGAATGAGAGAAAATTCCATGCCGTTTACAAAAAAACCGTGAGGATCTCTCCCCACGGTTTTGCTTTACTTTTCAGAGACTTACGGTGTCTTCCCGGATCTTTGCAACCTCGCCCGCCTTTTTATAGATGCTCATGGGCGGCACAACACCGCGCACAGAGGAGAGCGGATAGACTCTCGCGCCTTTTCCGATGACGGTGCCGGGGTTCAGAACGCTCCCGCAGCCGACCTCGACATTGTCGCCGAGCATGGCGCCGACCTTCTTGCGGCCGGTCTCGAGCTTCCGGTCGCCGCACTTGATGACGACCAGCTTTTTGTCGCTTTTCACATTGGAGGTGATGGAGCCCGCGCCCATGTGCGCTTTATAGCCCAAAACCGAATCACCGACGTAGTTGTAGTGCGGCACCTGGACATTATCAAAGAGCACCACGTTTTTAAGCTCGGTCGAGTTGCCGACCACGGCGTTTTTACCGACGATGGCACTGCCGCGGATGAAGGCGCAGTGGCGGATCTCCGCACCTTCGTCGATGATGGCGGGGGCAGCGATATAAGCCGACGGAAAGACCTTCGCCGAGCGCGCGACCCAGACACCCGGCTCGCGCTCCTCAAAAATGTCCTTCGGGAGCGTCGGGCCTAATTTCATAATGAAATCGCTGATGTCGGGAAGCACCTCCCACGGGTAGGTTTTTCCCTCAAATAACTCCCGCGCGATGGTATTGGAGAGCGAATAAAGCTCCTTGATCTCATAAAACATAGCCCTGCTCCTTCATGGTGCCGATGATGTGATCGACCCACTTTTCGCACGCTTCCTTCGTCCCGGCCTCGGCCATGACGCGGAGGACCGGCTCGGTGCCACTGGCGCGCAGAAGCACGCGGCCGTCGTTTCCGAGTGCCTCTTCGGCCTCTTTGACGGCATTTTTGACCTTTTCGTCGTCGAGCGTGGTCTTTTTCTCCTTCACGCGGACGTTTTTGAGCACCTGCGGATAGCCCGTGAGGCCGTCGCGGGGCTTGCAGAGCGGCTGCTTTTCGTCGAGAAGCACCTGCATCACCTTGATGGCGGTCAGCATCCCGTCGCCGGTGTTGGCGTATTTGGTAAAAATGATGTGGCCCGACTGTTCGCCGCCGATGAGGTAGCCGTTTTCCTTCATGTTTTCGTAGACAAAGCGGTCGCCGACCTTGGTCTTCTCGTAGCGGATGCCCGCCTCGTCGAAGGCCTTGTAGAGTCCGAAATTGGACATGACAGTGGTGACGACGGTATTGCCGGTGAGCTTGCCATGCGACTTCATGTATTTGGCGCAGACGTACATGACGGTGTCGCCGTTGGCAACTTCTCCCTTGTCGTCCACCGCGATGAGACGGTCGGCGTCACCGTCAAAGGCAAAGCCGATGTCGAGTTTTTCCTTTTTCACCAGCTCCTGCAGCGCTTCGATGTGGGTGGAACCGCAGTCCTTATTGATGTTGGTGCCGTCCGGGCGGTTGTTGATGACGTAGGTCTCCGCGCCGAGGGCGTTGAAAATGTTCTCGGCGAGCATCCACGTGGAGCCGTTGGCGGCGTCCAGCCCGATGCGCATCCCGCGGTAGGAGTGGGTGGCCAGCGAAATGAGATAGCCGATGTAGCGGTTTCGTCCGGCGGCATGGTCAATGGCGCGGCCGATGCGGTCACCCGTCGCAAAACCCACCTCGGGGAGCTTTCCGTCGAGGTAGGCTTCGATCTCGTCGGTGAAGGCGTCGTCCATTTTCTCGCCGTCGCCGTTCAACAGCTTGATGCCGTTGTCGTGATAGGCATTGTGGCTGGCGGAGATCATGATGCCGCAGTCAAAATCCTCGCTGCGGGTGATGTAGGAAACGCTGGGGGTGGTGGTGACGTGCATCAGATAGGCGTCCGCGCCCGAGGCGACGATGCCCGAAGTGAGCGAGCACTCGAACATATAGCTGGAAACGCGGGTGTCCTTGCCGATGCCGATGCGGCCGCGGCGGCCGGGAGAGGTGTATTTGTATCCGAGGTAGCGCCCGATCTTATAAGCATGCTCCGCCGTCAGGTCGATGCCCGCCCTGCCGCGGAAGCCGTCGGTACCAAAATATTTGGACATTTTCTTACCCTCAGAGTTTGGAGGCAGCCGCCTCGTCAAGATAGAAGGTGACGTCCGGGTGGAGCTGAAGGACCGAAGCCGGGACCATGGTGTCGATCTTGCCGTTGACCGACTTGGCGACCGCGTCGGCCTTGTTTTCGCCCAGCGCGATGAGAATGATGCTCTTCGCGTTCATGACCGTCTTGATGCCCATGGAAATGGCGTGGGTCGGGACGTCTGAAAGCGACGCAAAGAATCTCGCGTTGGCTTCGCGGGTGTTTGCGGTCAGCTCGATTTTGTGGGTGAGGGAATCAAGCGGGGTGCCCGGCTCGTTGAAGCCGATGTGGCCGTTCTGGCCGAGGCCGAGAAGCTGGAGGTCGATGCCGCCCGCCGCCGCGATCATTTCCTCGTAGTTTTTCGCGTTGGCGTCGACGTCGCCGAGGCCGGAGGGGACAAAGGTGGCGTTTTTGCGGATGTTGACCTTATCAAAGAGGTTGGTGTTCATAAAATAACGGTAGGACTGGTCGTGATTGCCGTCGAGGCCGACGTATTCGTCGAGGTTGAAGGAGGTCACCTTATCAAAGGAGATCTTCTTTTCGTTATAGAGCTCGGCAAGCTTGGCATAAAGGCCGAGCGGGGTAGAGCCGGTGGCGAGGCCGAGGACGGCGTTGGGCTTTTTATTCAAAAGGGTAACGTAGCGCTCTGCGGCGATAGCGGCGATTTTTTCCGGCGAGTCAATGATGATTTTCATGGGATTTCCTTTCTTTTCCTGCTGGGAAGCAGGGTGATTTGTGACTGGTCTTTTCCCCATTGGGCTCGTTTCCGATGCCTTAAAGACCGCTACGATTGTATCACAGTTTTCTGTCGGATGCAAGAAGTATTTGCGAATTGTATAGTTTATATCCATTTTGTCCGTCTCAGAGCGTCTTTTCGTCCCAATCAGTTCTTCCAGGAAAAATAACTCCCCCCGGCTTTCGCCGGAGGGAGTCTGGATGCTTTTAAGCTTTGAAGCTTAGAGGAGTTCGAGTTCGAGAGCGCACTTGACGTTATCGGGGTTGATAGCGAGGCTCTTCTCGAAGTAATCCTTGGCAGCAGCCTTGTCGCCGTTGTAGAGCATGCCGTAACCGAGCATGAAGTACAGGTTGGCTTCCTTGGTAGCCTGCGGATCGTCGATGAAGGACAGGTAGAAGAAGCGGCCGCCTCTGGAGCGCGGGCCGGGGCCTCTCTTATCAGCAAGCTGTTCCCCCCCGGAGAGGATGGCCTTGCGGATCATGGACTGAGCCCGCATCTCGTCGCCGGCGAGCTTCTGGACCCTAGCGGTGTAGTAGGTGAACTCGCCGCCCATGTTCCACATACCACGGTTGTTGATCTTCGCGATTTCGTCGAGGATCGCCTTGGCTTCGTCGGCCTTGCCCAGCTTGGCAAGAGCTTCGGCTTCGTAGTAACGGAACGGAACCGTAACGGAATCGTTCCAGAAACCGGCGTGGAGGTTTTCAGGAATGGTGAGCGCAGCCTTGAAGAGTTCAAGAGCCTTCTCGTAGTTGCCGGCCTTGACTTCCTTACGGCCAGCCGCGAAGCGACCGTACATGTAGGTTTCGGCAATGGCAAACTCGCCGCCTTCACCCGGAGTGAAGTTGTGGCCGAGCATGACTTCGAGAGCCTTGTCGTATTCGCCGCAGGCATTGTAAGCCTTGGCAAGTTCGAGGACGATGTCGTCGCCGTAGGATTCCGGGAAGTGAGCCTTGATGTATTCAGCTCTCTCTTCACCCGGGGTACCGACGGAGGCCATCAGGAAGGCGACTTCGTTCAGAAGCTGTTCGTCGCCCGGCTTGAGCTCGACAGCCTTCTTCTGATACGGAAGGGCTTCGGCAGCCTTGCCGAGGTGGCTATAGTAAGCAACAGCGAGGTTTCTGTAGGGGACGTAGAAGTCCGGAGCAGCCTCGATGGCTTTCTTCCAGCATTCAGCAGCATAGCAGAACTGCTTCTTGTCGTAAACGACGCAGCCGAGGAGGTACCAGGCAGTACCGTCAGCAGCATTCGCCTTGGTGGCAGCTTCGAGGACCTTGATCTCGCCGAGACGGTACGGGAAGATCTCAACGATGGGCTTCGCTTCAGCTTCCGCACGGGCAGCCTTGGCCTTGCAGCATTCGCCGAGCTTCTCGTAAGCATAACCGAGAACATAGAGAGCCATGGTGGAAGCGCCGCGGTTGGCCTTGAGGCCTTCCATGATCTCAACGATCGCTTCGTAATCGCCGATGACTTCGAGGTCGAAGGCAACGTCGATGCAGGTCTGCGACGGGTTGGAGTTCATGAGCTTCGCATCATAGAAGTTTGCAATCGGTTCACCGGCGATCTTGATCTTGAGATAACGGGCGAGCTGATTGAGCGGGTCATTGGCAAGGACGGCATTGAGGCGGTTGAGAGCGCACTCAGTGTTACCGAGCTTCCAGCAAGCGTAGGCGGCGTACGGGCCGGCCAGCGGGTGGGTGGATTCCTTGTCGAGAGCCTTCAGAGCGTCGTCGCGCATCTTGACGTATTCGCCGTTGCGGCCGTCGAGAGCAGCGATGAAGGAGAAGGACTTCGCGATGGCGTTGTAGCTCCAGGTAGCCTTCCAGAAGGTGTTAAGAGCCTTCTTGTAGTTATCCTTGTAGAGATAGCAGAGGCCGAGCAGGTAGCTGATGGTGCCATCCTTCGGGTTGGTGTTGTAAGCATTCTGTGTAGCGAGAGCCTTTTCGAGGTATTCGATGGCTTCGTCGACCTTGCCGGTACGATAGAGGTATTCGCCCATGCCGATGAGGGACGGGAGATGCTTCGGATCGTACTTGAGGGCTTCAAGATAATATTCGTCCGGCTTGTAGATCGGATCACGATACTGATCGATGTGGAGACCGGCGATGTAGCAATCCTGAGCGTTGGTGAGCTTGTCGGGGGTCGGGATGCCCGGGTTGTCCTTCGGAATGTGGACATAGTCGGGGGTGATCTCGGTGTAGGAGAGGATCTCCTTGCCGCAAGCGCAGGTGAGCTTCACGGTGTACTTCTCATCGCTGAGAGCGCAGGCATATTCGACGCAGTCGCCCGGTTCAAGGGAGACCTTTTCATCAAGAACGAGCTTGTCGCCGTCAAACATCTGGAAGGAAGCATTTTCAATGACCTTCGTGACGTTGAGTCTGACCTTGCTGTCTTCCCCGGCCTTATCGACGGCAACAGCGGCGTCGAGGTTGGCGAAGGTGACGTACTTGATGTTTCTGGTCGGATACCAGAACTGCGAGAAGGACTTGGTCTCGTAAGGAGCGAGCCAGGTGAAGTCGGGCTGGTCGTCGGTGTAGGAACCGGCCATCAGTTCGGCGTACGTGCCGTCGGTATCGGTGAGAGCGTTTTCCCAGTTCTGAGCATTTCTGCCGTAGCCCCAGGTGAACATCTTCTTACCGGGAGAGATGTGATGGTTGGCGATGTGGATGGTGCCGCAGTCCTTGGCATAGTCATAGCCGCCGAAGAAGTCGAATTCCGACGGAGCAGCAAAGTAGGAGTTGCCGCTCTGGGTGTGCTTGTGCCAGCTGATATCGGTGGGCTGTTCGAATCTTTCGGAGCCGTACTGACCCTGAGCGATCGGGAAAGTGGTGTGGCTTCTGTCATAGTGATGGTGAGCCCAGGTAACATCCGGCGGGAAGATCAGACGATACTGTTCGTGGACTCTGACAGCGGCGTTCTCCCACCAGAGGAAGGAGTGCTCAGTCGCGGTGCGGTTGGTGACCTTAACGCGGGTCTCGAAGTAGGAAGCATCCGGACGGAGGACGATACCGACCATGCCCTTGGTACGATCGGAAGGATCGCATTCGGACAGCCAGCAAATCGCGCTGCCGTCTTCACACTCTTCGATGGTGTAGTCAACAGGCATGAAGGTGGACGGACGGTGATGGAAGGGCCAGTTGAATTCAATACCGCCGGAGATCCAGGAGCCGAAGGCACCGATCAGAGCGGGCTTGATGACGTGCTGACGATAGAGGAAGTTGTAGTCGTTCTTCTTGTCGTAAGCTTCGAAGACACGGCCGCCGAGGGCGGGGATCATGCAGACGCGAATGTAGTCGTTCTCAAGACGGACGACGTCCCATTCCTTGTCGGCGCGATGCTCGCGGTCAACTTTGTTGATGACGCGGTTCGGGTACGGGTTGCCGCTGGTTCCCTGATGACCTCTGGTCTCAGCAAACATCGGCATTTCTTCTGCGGGAGGAGCCGGATAAGTGGGAATAGACCACTTCTCGACTACCGCAATGACTTTGTTGCTCATAGCTAAAGTTCCATCCTTTCTTAAAATACGGATATTTAATGGATCGGACGTATGGATACTATCCATTCTGGTTTGATGATACCATACTTCCGATGAGATTGCAATAGGTTTTTTGGGTGGCTCCGTATGAGTTTAGGGCACATATTTGCGCCGCGGATTTATACGCTTTGTCGGAATCAGCACAAATCCACCCGCCGTTTTTTCGCAATTTCACCAAAACGGGCGGGTGGACCGGATTATATCGTTTCGTTTTTCAGCGCGTCGATCAGATTGTCGGTTTCCACCTTGCCTGCGGCGTAGAGCATGGCGGAGAACACCGTGAGGAAAACTGAGCCGACGGCGACCAGGACGCTCCACCCCGGCACGTAGAAGCCGGATGCAAAGGCGCTCCCGGTGATTTTCCAGATGGCGAAGGTGACCAGAAAGGCTGCCGGAAGTCCCCAGAGAAGGCTCACGACGCCGTAGATGAGGCATTCCCTGTTCATCATGCGCCGGAAGCCCTTCCTGCCGAGGCCGACCGAGCGGAGCATGGCAAGCTCGCGCTTCCTGAGCGCGACATTGGTGGAAATGGTGTTGAAGACGTTGGCCACCGCAATCAGCGAGATCAGGATGATGAAGCCGCCGGAGAAGACGTTGACGACCGTCACCAGCATACGCTGGGATTCCTTTTCCGCCGCCTCGTCATAAAGCGTCGACGCATTATAGCCGTTTTCCGTGAGCAGGCGGCGCATATCCTCCTCCGCACGGGCGTGGCTTTCCGCCTTGAAGAAGAAATCGACCTCCGGGGTGAAATCCTTCATAAGGCTTTCGGAGAGCACTTCATCTTTCATGCTGTAAGGATACAAGACCGACGGGGTACTGGTGGGAAGCCCGAAAGCAGGAGACGCGACTTCCGAACCGATGGAAAGCTGCGTGACCTCCTCGCATTCCTCGGCGGGGAGGCGGATCGCTTTGGTCATATCCGGTTCGTCGGGGTTGGCGTTCTCGTCCGACCAGAGGTAGAGAAGGTATTCCCGCGGGAAGAAGGTGACCCATCGCTCCCCGTTTTCATCCATTTCCCCGGGATCGTAAATATCATAGCCCTCCGGGCAGGTGATGGTACGCACCTCGGCCGTCACCGGGAAGGATGCGTCCTCGATGACCTTTCTTTCCTCCCACATGCCGTTGCCGTTTTCGTCAAAGCTGCGGCTGACATAGCGGTTGAAGATCACCGCGCGCGGTGAGGCGGCGTCGAAATACGCTTTTTCATCCAGCCCGTTTTCCCGGAGCAGAGCGCGGAAGGAATCGTCACTTGCAAAGACAAGCGAGAGATACTGCTCGTTTTCTTCTCCGTCCTCCGTCGGGAAATACACGCCCATATCCATTGCCGAAAGCCAACTCCCCTTTTCCACGCCTTCCGCGCTTTCCAGCAGGCGGAAGATGGTTTCGGGGTCGTTAGAATCGTCATATATATAATAGGAAACGTCCACGCCCGCGTCATTGGAGGTGACGCCTTCGATGGAATCGGTGAGATAGGCGCCGAAGGAGGAGGCGGAGATGAAGAGCATCACGCTTAAGGCAAGTGAAAGTACCGTCGAGCGGTAGCGCTTTTTGCTTCTCTTGAAGTTTTTGAGCGCCATCATGCCCTCAAAGCCGAGAAGCTTCTGAGTAAGGCGCGAGGTACGGACGGTTTTCCCCTTTATGGCGACGTCCTCCGACTGCCGGATGGCCTCGATGGCCGAAAGGCGCATGGCACGGCGGGCAGGCACCCACGCCGAGACCAGCGTCGTCAAGACCGTCACGATCAGCGCGATGAGGAGCGCGGGAAGACTCAAAACCAGATGGATCTTCACATCGTCAGAGCCTGAAAACATCGAAAAAGCGTCCTGCAGGCAGAAGAAGGTCACGCCAATGCCGACGCAGCCGATAATCAGTCCGAGCGGCACGGCCAGGATATCCAGTATCAGGGCCTCGTAAAAGACGCTCGCGCGAAGCTGTTTTTTCGTCGCGCCGATGGATTTCAAAAGGCCGAACTGCCGTGTCCTCTCGCCCACCGAGATGGAAAAGGAATTGTAGATCAGGGAGATCGACCCCAGCGCGATGAGGAAGCAGAGCACGGCGGCAAAGCCGTAGACCAGCGTGAGGAGGTTGTCGTTTCTGATGACGCCCTCGTAGCGCAGAAGATCGATGTGGTCCTTGCGTTCGCCGTCGAACGAATTTTCAACAAAAAATCCTTCAATATCGCGCGGATGGTGGAGGGTGAAGAATATGTCGCTCTCCCCCGCCGCATCCCCCGCCGTCAGAGCCGTGTAGCCCGGGGAGGAATAATTCTCCACCGCATATCCGAGGCGCTCCATAATGCCGACGACCTCATAGGTCTTTTCTTCCGTGTCGACGAGCTCTTCCAGCTCATCTGTCACCCAGTCGGTATCATTAAGCGTCTCCCCGTTTCGGACGCGTCTCCCGACCTCCAGGGTCAGCTTGTCGCCGACGTTGATCGAGCGATTTTCCACCGGGGTGAGATTGGCGGATAAAACCAGTTCATTTTCATTTTCCGGCATGCGCCCCGAAAGCAGGCGCGCCGAAACAAGGTCGGGAAACCCCTCTTCGACCGAGCGGAGGTGCAGGTACGGCTTATATTCGTTGCCGCTTTCAACTGCCGCCCAGCCGACCTCGCGCCACACGGCGTAAGAGGCGACCTCGTCGGAGCAAGTGATCTTTTCTTCGTCGGTATCGCTCGCACCGCGCAGGATTGCGTGGAAATTACCGGAGGCAGCCGCTTCGCTTTCCTTTAAGAAGGAGACGCCGCTGACGGCGCCCTCGAGCACCGCTGTGAATAATGCCGCCGAAAGGAGGATGCCGATGACCGTCACCAGGGTGCGCACGCGGTTTTTCAGGAGCGTTCGGCGTGTAAAGGCAAAAAAGACGTTTTTCATGCCGTCTGCCTTTCGTCGCGCGTGATGCGTCCGTCCTCGATGGCGATGACGCGGTCGGCCTGGCGCGCGATGGACTCGTCGTGCGTGATGACGATGAGGGTCTGGCCGAAGGCGCGGTTGGCTTCTTTCAGAAGCTCCATGATCTCCTTGCCGGTACGGCTGTCGAGGTTGCCGGTCGGCTCATCGGCCAGCATGACGGCCGGGGAGGTCATGAGGGCGCGGCCAATGGAGACGCGCTGCTGCTGGCCGCCCGAAAGCTGATTGGGAAGGTTGTTCCGACGCTCTTCAAGTCCGAGGGTGCGGATCAGCTCGTTCAAGCGCGCCTCGTCCGGCTTCCGTCCGTCCATCAGGATGGGCAGGGTGATGTTTTCCTCGACGTTCAGGACCGGGATGAGGTTATAGAACTGGTAAATGAGTCCCACCTGCCGCCTTCTGAAGATGGCGAGTTCTTCCTCGTTCTTGGCGTAGACGTCCTCGCCGTTCATAAAGACTTTGCCCTCGGTCGGGCGGTCAACGCCGCCGAGAATGTGCAAAAGGGTCGATTTTCCCGAGCCGGAGGGGCCGATGATGGCGAGAAATTCCCCCTTCTCCACCGAGAAGGATATGTCATCCACGGCGTGCACGGCGTTTTCACCGCTGCCGTAGGTTTTTTTCAGATGTTCGATTTTTAAGATCTCCATTGGGTTTCCTTTCATAAAAAACGGCGTCCCGGGGCATTTCCCTCCCGGGACGCCGACGTGGGTCACAGTGCGAAATTGCCGTTTCTGAAAATGACGACTTCCGTGCCGTCTTTGGTCGTTCCGACGATGGAAAGATCGGCGGTGCCGATCATGAAATCCTCGTGTGCAAAGGAGGCGTTGAGGCCTGCCTTTTCATATTCCTCGCTTGAGAAATTCTCCGCGCCCCTGACGCAGTCGGGGTAGGCGTTGCCGAAGGCGATGTGGCAGGCGGCATTTTCATCAAAGAGGGTGTTATAGTAGACGATCCCCTGTTTGGAAATGGGCGAATCATATTCCACAAGCGCCAGCTCACCGAAATAGCGCGCGCCATCGTCGATCTCCAACGCCTTTTTGAGCGTTTCCAGCCCCTCGGAGGCCTCTTCTTTCACGATCTTACCGTTCTCGACCGTAAAGCGGATGTCCTTGACCAGTGTTCCGTTGAGACAGAGCGGGCGGGAGGCGCAGATCACGCCGGAGGAGTTCACCCGCCGTCAGCGGATGCTCCGCGACGCGATCAACTCCAAGGCCATCACCTACAACTGGCACGAGCCGGACGTCAGCTATCTGGAGGCGGTGCTCTCCCGCGGCGACCG
>JAKSPX010000040.1 GCA_024404415.1 Clostridia bacterium
CCCACGGGCTGGCCTTTGAGATCGGGTGTGAGGGTTTTGTGATCGGCCTGCTCGCCATCGGTGCTTACCTTTCAGGGGCACTCCTATTCGGCGGGGAGGCGGTCGGGAGCACTATGTGCTTCCAGACGCTCGGCCTTGCCCAGCTCGTGCACGCCTTCAACGCCCACACTTCTCGCTCGCTTTTCAGGGTCTCGCCCTTTTCCAACCGGCATTTGAACTTCGCCTTCTTCTTCTCTGCCGCCCTTCTGACAGGGGTGGTGCTGTTCCCCGTGACACGCGCCCTCTTTGCGGTCACAGCACTCTCGCCCGGCGCGTGGGGCGTTTCCGTCGGTCTCTCCCTCGTCCCCATCGCCTTCACCGAGCTTTATAAGCGGCTTATGGGACGCTCCTGAGCGCTTCCGTCATAAGCGGCCGCAGGTGGGAATAGATGCCCTCAAAGGCCGCCAGCGGCAGGGGGTTGGTGCCGCGCCCTGCCTCCACCGTGTAGCCCGGCCTCCCGAAGCGCAGGATGAACCAATCCTTGTAGCCCGCGTTGGCGGATACAGCGGGCGTTTCCTCCAATGAATAGCCTGAGGCCGCCGCGAGCCGTTCGCCAAAGGCCTGCGCGCCCTCCGGCTGATTTTCGCCGTACTGCCAGTAGATCACCTCGCCCTGCATGTGGAAGGCAATGATGGTCGAGAAGGCCTTTCCCTCCGTCCATTTGGCAAGTGAGGCCGCTTCCGGCGCTTCGAGCGGCCCGGAGCCGACGTAATCACGCGGGGCGGGCGTGCGGAAACCCTGCGCGAATTTGATCCTCCGCGCCTCCTCCCACCCCGCCGGGAACTGCAGGTTGAGGTCCACGCCCTCTATATTGGCTTTCCACCCGTTCGGGTAAGGAATAGTCGGGTACGAGGAAGCAATGCGGCGAGCCTTATCCAATGCCGTGCCTCCCGGGAGCGCCCCGGTGACCAGATCCACGCCGTCGGGGTTTTGTAACGGCGTGACGAAAAGGGTGGTCTTTTCGTAAAGCTCCCTTGCCCGCGTGCCGTCGATGGCGTCGTCCGACGCGAGCGCCGCGGCATATTCCTCAAGGTACCGCATCACAAGCAGTGACGTGATCCACTCATTTGCGTGGATAGCCGCGCCGAAATGCACCTTTTTCCCACCTTTTCCGACCGAAAGCGCCGTGAGCGGCCTTCCGAGCACCGATCTTCCGTATTCCTCCGCCCTGAGGAACGGGTATCTTGCCAGAAGTCCCGCCGTCTCCGCCGCTACAAGCGACGAGGATACCGGCACATCGGCACTCACCACTGGGAAACCGAGTGGGATCACGACCTCGCCCCCGACCGGGAGATTTCTCTCCTCAAGAGTTGGGTTGGCCGTGCGGATCGCCGCAACGCTTGTATGATACGCCCCGGCGAGCGAATAAAACGTGTCGCCCTTCCGCAGCTTTACGACCCGGTAACCGCCCAACCACGGCGCGAGTTTTCCCCACGTCTCTTCACCCACGACGCCGTCCACGCCGATGCCCTCGGCTCTTTGAAAGGCGATGACGGCCCGCCGCGTGGCGGTTCCGAAAACGCCGTCGAGCGCGCCCGCGTCAAAGCCCGCGCGGCCAAGGCCGAACTGCAGAAGCGCGACCTCCGCGCCACGGCTTCCGTACCGCAAAATCATCATGGTCATTTCCGCCCTTTCTTCCTTTTTCACACATTTTCAGGATATGCCACCTTTCAAAAAAGGTGCCGTTCCAAAACACAAAAACCGACAAGGAGTGATGACTCCTTGTCGGTTTGAGTATGCAATTGGATAAAGGATCAGTCGACCTGCGGCTCCGCGCCGTTATAGACTACGTCATACCACTGGCGGGTGTTCTCCTCGAAGTCCACGCCGATGACGGCCATGCCGCGCACACCCATGTTTTTGTAGGTGCCCTTGAACGGGATGCGCGCCGAAACCAGCTCATAATCCATATAGTTCGGCACTTCGGAAAGGAGCCCCAGTACCTCCGACTGGGTCAGGTTGGTGCTCAGGCAGGGTAGAATGGTGTCCGCCAACTGCTTGATCTCACTCAGGGATAGCTTCTGGCTCTTGACCTTCTCGAAAAGGGAGGTAAGCACCTCTCTCTGGCGGCCGGTGCGGTCATACTCGCCGTTGGCGAGATGGCGGATGCGGGCGTAAGCCAGCGCCTGAATGCCGTTGAGCGTGACATCCCCGGTGCCGTGGTTGTAATAGGGATCGGGGCTTATGCCCTTAAGGCGGCAGACCTCGCGGATGCACTGGCGCATGACTTCCTTTTCCTTGGCCGTGACGTTGACGTCCACCCCGCCGAGGAGCTCAATAGCATCCACAAAATCAAAGAAGTTGACCGAGACGAAGCGGTCGAGCGGAATGTCGAAGTTCTGCTCGATGGTGGCAAAAAGCCGCTCGGTACCGCCGGTGGAGTAGGCCGCGTTGAGGCGGTTGCCCTGCGAAAGGCCGGGGATATCCATATACATATCGCGCATAAGCGAAGTCAGGGTGAGCTTTTTGGTGCGGCGGTTGATGGAGAGGATGATCATACTGTCACTTCTGCCGCGTTCGCTCTTGGAGCGGCCATCGGTGCCGAGAAGGAGCAGGTTATAGACATCCTCGTCCCCGAAATCAAGCCCGCTCTCGTTTTTTTTCTTGAGCGCTTCTTCCAGCGCCTGAATGTCCTCTTCCGCAGAGTTTTCGGTTTCGATCTCCTCTTCCTTCAACTCCAGCTCTCCTTCTTTGAGCCAGACGGACGGATCATCGGGTTCGCCAATGTTCATTTTCCCGTAGTAGTGCAGGAATACGCCGTATGCGGCTGACAGAAGCACGGCGAAGACGCAGAAGACGATGCCGATGACCAGAAACGCCTTCTGTAACGGTGTTCTTTTCTTTTTGGAATAGATGTTTTTTCTTGCCATAATGATTTTCTTGCCTTTCACATTCCGCATTTTCGGGCGGACGCGACTCTTTGATTTTTTTCTGCCGATGCGTACCCCCCCGGGACGCGTTCAGCACAGATATACGTATTCTACCATACTTTTCCCGAATTGACAATCGGCAATTCGACGGTAATCCTTAGACGGATATGCTTTCTCTTTGTTCCATAAAAAAGAACGCCGTTTTGCGGCGTTCTTTTCGTATTTTCATCTCAGGTCAGTCTTTTTTCGCTTTGGCGCGGTCGGGAATGATCTCGATCCAGTATTCATCGGGGTCGGCGATGAAATAGATGCCCATGGAGGCGTTTTCACAGCAGATGCAGCCCATTTCCTCATGCTTCCTGTGTGCGGCCTCGAAATCATCGGCGACAAGGGCGATGTGGAATTCATCGTCGCCGAGGTCGTAATGATCCTTTTCCCAGTCGCGGAGCCAGGTCAGCTCGAGGCAATGCCCCGTCCGGCCGTCGCCGAGGTAGACGATCCTGAAGCTGCCGTCCGGCGCCTGGATCTCACGCACCGGCTCGAGGCCCAGCGCTTCCTTATAGAAGGCCAGCGACTTTTCAAGGTCAATGACGTTGATGTTGTTGTGGTCAAAGCGGAAGGGAGCCTTTTTGGGAAGAAGCGACGTCACGTCAAAGGGGACGTTGTAGGTCATCTCAAAGTAGGCGATGCCGGTGCCCTTGAGCGCCTTTTTGAAATCGGCTGGATCGGCGGTGTTTTCCGCGAACATCCCGTAGTGATTCGGGATAGCGAGCTTCGCGCCGACCTTTTTCGCCACCAGAGCGGCCTCTTCGTGGTTCATGTTGCCCCAGCGGCCGTTGATGCAGCATTCGATGACGTCGGCCTTTACGCCGTTTCCGAGCTTTTCCGAGTAGAGGGTATCGCCGGTGAAATAGACCGTCACGTCATCCACCGTGACCAGAGCACCGAGGCTTCCTTCGGTGTGATCGGCCCAAACCGTTTTGATGGTAAAAGCGCCGACTTTTCTTTCGTCGCCTTCCTCAAGAAGGTCGATGGCTTCTTCCTTCACACCGTGCTGGGTGAGGATGGGCTTGCAGACGGGCGGAACGAGGAACTTCACGCCGCCCTTCGGCATGGCGTCCACCGTGAGATAATCAAGGTGGTCGATGTGCTCATGGGTGAGGAAGATATAGTCCGGGTGGAATTCATCCTTGTTGACGGCGGGCGGGACAAGGCGCTTGAGCCCGTCGGAGATCTCCACGAGGTCGGAAAGATAGGGGTCGATGGCGAGGGTGATCTTGCCGTCGGAGAGGAGGAAGCCGCCCTGGCCGATCCATCGGATCTGATACATACGCATATTCCTTTCTGAAAAAAGAGCCGCTGCGGTTAGGCAACGGCTCTGATGACGTTTTGAGGGAACTTACGGGCGCTGGAAGGTGCCGTCGGGCAGACGGTTCTGAGTCCAGACGGTGACGTTGTTGACGGCCGGGAACTTCTTGGCAAGTTCTTCGTCGATGTCAACACCGAGACCCGGCTTATCGCTGACGGTGACGTAGCCGTTCTTGGCGACCGGGCAGCCCGGGAACACTTCGTTGAGGATGCCTTCGCGGATGCCCCATTCCTGAATACCGAAGTTCCAGGAGCACATGTCAAGATGCACGTTGGCAGCGTGGCCGATCGGGGAGACGTCGCCGGGGCCGTGCCAAGCGGTACGGACGCCGAAAGCTTCGCAGAGAACAGCGAGCTTCTTCGCCGGGGTGATACCGCCGATCTGGCTGATGTGGCAGCGGATGAAGTCGATGAGGCGTTCTTTGATCAGATAATCCCATTCCTTCGGATTGTTGAAGAGCTCGCCCATGGCGATCGGAGTGGAAGTGATCTGACGGATGTTGCGGAAATATTCGCACTGTTCGGGAGCCATGGCGTCTTCAAGGAAGAAGAGGCGGTAGGGCTCGAGTCTCTTGGCGAGACGGACAGCTTCGATCGGGACGATTCTTTCGTGAACGTCGTGGCAGAGCTCGACTTTGTCGCCGAGGGTCTTACGGGCGTAATCGAAGATTTCAACGGTGTTGCGGATGTAAGCATCGGGATCGCTGTAAAGGCCGGAGAGGGAAGCGCCTTCTTCCATGTGTTTGTCTCCGCCGTAGCCGCCCCACTGGACGCGGACATGATTGATGCCGTCTTCCATGAATTCCTGGACTCTCTCGATAACGGCTTCCTTGGTTCTGCCGTCGGCGTGACGGTAGATCGGAACAGCCTTACGGCACTTGCCGCCGAGGAGGTCATAAACAGGCATACCAGCCATCTTGCCCTTGATGTCCCACAGAGCCATATCGACGCCGGACACCGCGTTGTTGGTGATCGGGCCATTGCGCCAATAGGAGTTGTGCATCATCATTTCCCAGAGGTCTTCGATGTCAGCGACATCGCGGCCGACGAGCAGGGGCTTGAGGTACTTGTCGACGAAATCGGCGACGAGCTCATGTCTGTAAGCGAAGGTGGCGCAGCCGAGGCCGTAGAGACCCGGTTCGCTGGTTTCAACCTTGACGACGATCAGGTTGATTCTTTCCGGTGCGGTGCAGATGGCACGCACGTCACGAATGGTTACGTTGCTCATGTCTGACTTCCTTTCGTAATGCGCCCGAAGGCGTTACTTAATTCTATCGTGATTATACCATCAAAAAACCGTGAGTGCAAGGGGAAAATTAGAAATATTTTACGAAACGCCGTTTTGAATGCGCTCCGCAAGCCGGGTAAAACGGGCGCCGGGGCGGGCGTTTACCACCATTTCCTCTAAACTCTCCTCTCTTCCGACGATGATGAGGAGCTTTTTCGCGCGGGTCATGGCGGTATAGAAAAGGCATCTGGTCAAAAGCCGCGACCTTCCGAGCGACGCGCCGAAGATGACCACCGGGTATTCGCTCCCCTGCGACTTGTGGACCGTGACGGCGTAAGCAAGCTCAAGTTGATCCAGCATATCAAATCCGTAGACCGCCGTCCGCTCGTCAAAGCGGATGACCATGTGGCGCGCTTCGTTGTCGATGGCGAGGATCACGCCGACGTCGCCGTTGAAAATGCCCATGCCGCGCTCGGAGGAGTCGTTTTTCCGCCACTCGAGTTCATAATTGTTGGCCGTCTGCATGACGCGGTCGCCCTCGCGGAAGAGGCCGAAAGTGGTTTTGACCTGTTTTTTCCACTTCTCCTCCGGATTGACCGCCGCCTGCAGGAGCTGATTCAGTTCCTCGGTCCCCCCCGCGCCGCGGCGGTTGGGAAGGAGCACCTGAATGTCTTCGGGCGGGATGCCCATGTTCTTGGGAAGGCGGCGCGTGACCAGATCGACCACCGTGCTCTTCATCTCCTCCGCGTTCGGACGACGGAGGAAGAAGAGGTCGCCCTTCTTCTCACCGAGCGGCGGGAGCTTTCCGTGGTTGACCTCGTGGGCGCCGACGATGATGTTGCTCTCATGCGCCTGCCGGAAGATCTCGTCGAGATGGACGCATTTCACTTCTCCGCTTCTGATGATGTCGGCGAGCACACTGCCCGGCCCGACCGACGGAAGCTGATCGGCGTCCCCGACCAGAATGAGCCTCGCGCCTTTTTTGAGGGCCGCTAAAAGCGAGGACATCAGTTCAATATCCACCATGGAAAGTTCGTCCAGGATCACCGCGTCGGCCTCGAGCGGGTTGAGGGCGGTGCGGTTGAAAATCAGATCTCCCCTGCCGTCCACCGTGACTTCCAGCAAGCGGTGGATGGTTTTCGCCTCACGTTGGCAGAGCTCGCTCATGCGCTTGGCGGCGCGCCCGGTCGGCGCGGCCAGCGCCACGTCGGCTCCGAGTCCCTCCAGCATGGCGATCATGCCGCGGATGGCGGTGGTCTTGCCGGTGCCGGGGCCGCCCGTGAGCACCATGACGCCGTTTTCAGCCGCCACGCGGAGCGCTTCGGTCTGAAGCTCGGTGTAGTCCACCAGCAATTCGGACGCGGCCTTTTCTATGAGCATCATGAGGCCCTTCGGGACCTTGTATTTCACTTTAGAGAGGGCGGCGATGCGTTCCGCCACGTGGCACTCCGCGTGGTAGATGCGCGGGAGATAATATAGATCCTCCTCCATGATGAGGCGGTTTTCCGACGCCGTGCGCCGTAACCCTTCAAGGCACAGGCCGATCTCCACGTCGAGAAGCGACGCGGCACGCTCGGCGAGCGCTTCCTCCGGGTAACAGCAGTGGCCGTCCTCCAAGGCATGTTCCAGCGTGAAGATGAGGGCCGAGTCGATCCTTTTTGGGGAAACACGGTCGATGCCCTGTTTTTCGGCGAGTCGATCGACCGCGCGGAAATTGGGCGTGAGGCCGAAGGAGACCAGCAAATACGGGTCTGAAAGCACCGTTGTCAGCGCTTCGTCGCCGAAGCGGCGGTATAATTCCATTGCAATAGACGGTTCGAGGCCGCTTCCCGAGAGAAATTCGGTCAGACCGCGCACCGCCGAGAGCTTTCGGAAGGAGGTGCCGATCTCCGAGGCTTTCTTGAGCGTGATGCCCTTGATCTCCGCAAGTCTCTCCGGCTCCTCCTCCAGAATGCGGATGGAGTCCGCACCGAAGGCGTTGACAATGCGGCGCGCCGTGGCCATGCCGATCCCCTTGACACTTCCGGAGGCGAGGAAGAGATAAAGTGAGCCGGTGTCCTCGGGGAAGGAGCGGGTGATCTTGGAGGCCTTGAACTGCTGGCCGTAGAGGGCGTGATTGACAAACTCGCCCTCGGCCTCAATGACCTCGCCGCAGCCGGGGAAGGGAATGGTGCCGGTGACGACCAGCCCGAGGCCGCCTTCCGCCTCGATCTCCACGATGCTGTAACCGTTTTCGTCGTTGGAAAACACCACGTCCGAGATGGTGCCGCGCACCGTCTGCATACTGCGCTCCCCCTTTCCCTGTTTTCTCCTATTTTACCACAATCACGCCGAAAAAGCAAACAATCGTTTACATAAAAAGAGGCCGTTTGAAAACGGCCTCTTTATGTAGATTATTTTGTTTTTACAGCACTCTTTCTCTGATCTGCGTGTATTTGCTCTTATCCTTGGTGATGTTGATCTCCTCAAGGACCTTTTCATAGGCTTCCTGATAATCTCTCGCGCGCATATAGTCCTCGGAGAGATTCATCCAGGTCTCGCGGCCGTCGCCGACGAAGTAGAGAACGTGGATGCCATCCTTATCCTTGATGACGGTGGTATCACCGGCCTTGCGGCCTTCTTCATGCGCCCATGCGGCAAAGCTCTGGTCGCCGTCGGCTTCGATATTCTCGACCAGACCGTCCTTCATGGCAATGGCCTTGTCCTCACAGAGGGTGGCGGCCAGCGCGGCGAAGGCGCTTTCGGTCTTTTCACCGGCGTTGAAGCTTTCCAGCGCCTTGTTGGCGGCGGCTTCGGCTTCCTCGGCGGATTCGTAATTGACGTAATCAATGAAGATGTCGCGGACGTTCTTGGAGACACCGTTGATGTTATCGGCGGCCTTGATGACGTAGATCGCGGTGTAGCGGTCCTCGTTGAACTTGATGACCGTCTTGTCGCCCGCCACACGGATGCCGCTGAAGAGCCAGGCGGACATCTTGTTGTCGGGAACGTAGGAGTAATCCTTGTGGACAACGGTCCTCATCTTTTCCTCCGCCGAGACGGAGTCCATATTTTCAGCCATGTAGGCTTCGAGGTTCGAAAGGAATTCCTCCTCGGAGGAGCACTGGATCAGGGATTCGGCTTCGGCCTTGGCGGTCTTCTGCGCTTCCGCAATGGCGTCGTCGTCCGTCATGGAGGAGGTATCGGCGTCGACCGTGAAGAAGATGCAGTCGGCCTTGAGGAAGAGCTGACGGTAGTCGCGGTAGAACTTTTCGACGGCGCTTTCCTCATAGGTCTCGGCATTGTACATCTTGTCGTGTTCTTTTTCGGCGATGGCGTAGTATTCCTTCGCGGTGCGCACGTCAGAGGCTTTCACGCCCTTGCCGTAGCGGGAGGCGATGTAGTCGTTCAGATCCATACCGGCGGCGGCAGCTTCTCTTTCGAGGGCGGCCATTTCCTTATCGAGGCGTTCGAATTCCTCGCTGTCCAGTCCAATGTCGTCCTTATACGCAGCTTCGAGGAAGACCAGAATATCAGTCACCTTTTCCGCGGCGCGGTCGGTGAAATAATCAAACCAGGTGTTGTTCTCGTCAAAGACCTGCTCGCGTAACGGCTTATCCACATCCAGACCGCGCTCGGTATAAAGATCCGGGTTGGCCTCCACGCGGGAGTACATATCGTCGTACATATAATAAGAGACGAGGGCGTTGTTGATCTGGAAATGCTCGCTTTCAAAGCCC
>JAKSPX010000400.1 GCA_024404415.1 Clostridia bacterium
TCCCTTGACGCGCCAGGCGATGTTGATGATCTCGAGCGGCTGGTGAATGCCGTCGGCCACGACCTCGACGTCATAAGCATCAGAGGAAAGCGCGCCCTCGGCCGCACCCGAAAGGCGGAAAATGCCCTCCTTGTGCATGGCAGTCATGGCGTTATATAAATGGGTGGCGAGCGTGAAGCCGTGCGTCGCCGCCTCGCGCATCAGTGCCGGGTCGGCCGTGGTATGGCCCGCCGAAACGACGATGCCGCGCTTATGGAGGATCTCCGCAAGCTCGAAAGCGCCCTTTCTTTCCGGGGCGATGGTCCAGCGGGCGATCAGGTCGCCGCCGCGCTCCAGCACCGGCTCATAGTATTCCGGCAGCGCGTCGGTCAGAAGGTGCTCCTGCATGGCGCCCTTCATTTTGACCGAGAGGTAGGGTCCTTCGAGGTGGATGCCCCAGAGGCGCGCGCCGTCGCTCTCCGATTCCTTCGCCTTGCGGTAGTTATCAAACATTTTGAAAAGCGACTCGTTGGAGGAGGTGCAGGAGGTCGGGAGCAGGGTGGTCGTGCCGTTTTGAATGTGCGCCGCGGCTGCCTTGAGGATGGCCTCGGGCTTGTCCTCCATGAAATCATTTCCGCCGCCGCCGTGGACGTGGATGTCGATAAAGCCCGGCGCGAGGTATTTCCCGCCGAGGTCGACCGCGGGGATCTCCTCCGCCGTCTCACCCGTGCCGTAAGAGAGGATCTTTCCGTCCTCAACCAGCACGTGGGCATTTTCAAGGATCCCCTGAGGGGTGATCAGTTTCGCATTTTTGAAGATCTTTTTCATAACAGTCTCCTTTTAGCACTTAAGGAGCGATGGAGCCGTTAACTCCTCACTTCTCACTCCTAACTCCTCACTATTATATAATATCAGATTCCCAGCATCTTTTTAATGGGTTCTCTCATATCCTCTTTCTTCACCACACCGGGGAAGCGCACGGGGCGCTTATCGAGGTCCTTGAGAGGTTCGGGCACCGGAACACCGGATTTTTCGGCCAGCTCGTCCGAGAGCGCCGGGGAGCTGACTCTCTTTTCGCCGTCCAGCGCTTCGAGGACGCTCGCGGCAAACTTGAAGGGGCTCGCGGTGGAGGCGACGATGGTCTTTTTCGCTTCCCCTTCCGCCTTCCGCATGTCGTCCAGCATGGCCAGCGCCACCGAAGTGTGGGTGTCGGCAAGATAGCCGTTTTCCTTTTCATTCTTCGCAATGGCGCCGAAGACCGCGTCTTCGCTCGCCCAGCCGCCCTTGAAGCAAGCCTTGAGCGCCGTTTTCATGTCTTCGGGAAGCTCGTAGCGGCCGTCAGCGGAAAGCTCCTTCATCTTTTCCGCGACGAACGCGGAGTCGTGGCCCGAGAGGAACCAGAGAAGGCGCTCGACGTTGGAGGAAATGAGGATATCCATGGACGGCGACGAGGTGGTGTGGAAGGGACGGTTTTTGTCGTAAACGCCGGTCTCAATGAAATCGGTGAGGACGTTATTCTCGTTGGAGGCGCAGATCAGCTTCCCGACCGGGAGACCCATCTTTTTGGCGATGTAGGCTGCGAGGATGTTGCCGAAGTTGCCGGTCGGCACCGCAACGTCGGTGACCTCGCCCATCTCGATGAAGCCCTTCTTCACCGCGTCGAGGTAAGCCGAGACGTAATAGACCACCAGCGGGACA
>JAKSPX010000401.1 GCA_024404415.1 Clostridia bacterium
TATTCTTCCGTTTTGAAGTCGTCGATCTCGTTGGTGGGGCCGTAACGGTTTTTTGCTGCGCGGAGGATGCGGTAGGGGCCGTTGTGCTCACCTTCAAAGTAAAGCACGCAGTCGACCATGTGCTCCAATACCTTCGGGCCAGCGATCGCGCCTTCCTTATTGACGTGACCGACGATCATGACCGGCAAGCCGAGGCTCTTGGAGACATTCATCAGTTCCAGCGTGCAGTCTCTGACCTGTGAGACGCTGCCGGGGGCAGAGGCGGCAGAGGAACGTGAGATAGTCTGGATGGAGTCGATGATGGCGAGGTCGTAATTCCCCTCCATCAGGGTCGCCTTGATGACGTCGATGTCGGTCTCGGCGAGAAAATAGAGCTCCGGCGCATGGATCTGGAGACGCTCGGCGCGGAGTTTCAACTGGCGGGCCGACTCTTCGCCCGAAATATAGAGGGTGCGGCAGGTCTCGGAGACGGTGTTGCAGATCTGGAGAAGCAATGTCGACTTGCCGATGCCCGGCTCGCCTGCTATAAGGGTCAGAGAGCCCTTGACGATGCCGCCGCCGAGCACACGGTCGAGTTCGCCGATGCCGCTTGAATAGCGCGGATCATCCTCACCGGAGATCTCGTCGATGCGCAGAGCCTTTCCGGGCTTGGCGCGCACACCCCCGACATTGCGGGATGCGACCGTCGGAACGACCGGCTCGGTCTCCTCTATGGTGTTCCAGCTTTTGCAGGATGGGCACTGTCCCGCCCATTTGGGCAGCTCATAGCCGCATTGACTGCACACGAATAATCTTTTGGGAGAAGCCATGTTGATTTCATCCTTTGTGATCGATATAGCTTAGCGTGCCGCACACCGTAAGGTAGGCAAGCCGCCATTGATATTCCTCTTTTAAGAGGAGTTGTTCTTCGTTGGGATTGGAAATAAAGCCGTATTCCAGTATGACCGCCGGGCAGGAAAGATGCTTCATGAGGTAGACCGATTTCGGTGCAGCCTTGGCATCCTTAACCCGTTCCTCGTGAATAGAATCAAGAAAGACCGCTGTCAGTGTTTCCGCCAGCTTATCGGAAGCCTCCGACGGCGCATAGAAGACCTCGAGCCCGTGCGCGCTTTTCGCGGGCGACGCATTCATGTGGATCGAGAGAAACAGCGCATCCTCAGTCTCCTCCGCGAGCTTTAAGCGGTTTTGAAGGTCGGAAACCTTCTTTTCATGGATAGTTTCAGACGAGGGAGAATAGATCGCCTCGTCCCCTTCCCGCGTCATACGGTACGAAACGCCGAGAAACCGGCACCATGAGCGGATTGATTTGGCCAGCGCGAGATTGAGGTCCTTTTCCTCCGTTCCGGCATAACCGACCGACCCGCCGTCGGGCGAGCCGTGCCCCGCGTCAATGATGAAAGACGTCGCTGCTGCGGGTAATGAAGCCAACAGCATGACAAGAAAAAGACAAACCAGACGTCTGAGCATTCATCGTCCCCCTTCCCCATTTCTTTACTCTATGGGGTTTGGAAGGCGGATATGCCGGGATCAGCGGATGACGATGTTTTCGGAGAATTTATCCTTTTCGACGGATTCCTCCGTGAGAGGCATTCCATTTATACGGACATTTTCTAAGGTCACGTTCCTGGTGGCGTGGTCTTCATCCGTACCGATAAGGCGGCACTTCGGAAG
>JAKSPX010000402.1 GCA_024404415.1 Clostridia bacterium
AGATTTAGGGGATTCTCCGACTGCACATTTCTTGACATTTCCACTGCACTCCGCATACCGCAGGCATTAACTCCTTCAGTCACTCCTTCGTCGTGACTGAGAGGGTAACGTACAATGTAATACTAAAGCACGATTCGCATTGGAGAACTGCCGTAGGGCGCGATGCCTACATCGCGCCGTCTTTCCCGGCGCATATCCCGGTAACCAAATGATATCCGCTTTGCAGATTATATGGTGATGTCGGCGAGGGAACGGACGGAGAAGGCGGTGAAATAGGCCTCTTCGAGGGGGATCCAGGTGGAGACGAATTTCTTTTTGGCCTCCTCGCCGTCGCGCAAGGCGATGCGGGAAAGCTGGTTGTCGGGGGCGACGTCGGAGAAGACGCGGAGGTCGGTTTTCAAGCCAAGCTTCGGGTGCAGGGCGTAGGAGCCCTCAATGATGACGAGGCCGCCGCCCTTGACGGGGATCCTCTCGCCGAAAGCCATTTTGGAGCAGTCAAAGCGCGTGTAGGCGAAATTTCCCTTCCTGAGCTTTTCCGAGACCTCCGTGCGGAAGCGGTCGTAGTCCACGTTGCCGCCGGGCTCGGCGTAGCGCGCGGGGGTGCGCAGGGCGGGCGGCAGGAAGAAATCGTCCATGTGCACCAGATCCGCCTCCGGGTAGACCGTTTTCAGAAGCGCGGCGGCCGTGCTCTTGCCGCTGGCGCATCGACCGTCAATGGCGATGACAAACGGTTGGGTTTCCTTCTTTTCTTCAATGGCGGCGATGATAGGCCTCATGGTAGGCCTCGGTGTGGCTCACCATGGGGTAGCCTTCCGCGGCGTACCCCGCGAGATACGCCTTGAGTTCGTCCGATGAAAAGGGCATTTCCCCGCTTGCGGTGAGTGCGGAAAGGAGGTCGAGCCGTTTTTGAAACAGCGGCATTTCGGCGGGGATGCTCTGGTTGGAGAGCAGGAAAAGGCGGGCGAGGAGCGGGGAGGGGACGTCCCTGATAGCGGCGGAATCGAGATACAGCCGCGCGTACCCGCCGCCGATGTCCTCGGTCGCGGGGCGGTCGGTGACGGTGACGCCCTGACGCTCCTTTGCGAGGAAGTTCTCGACCTTTTCACGGTCGGTGAGGATGTGGCCGCCGCCGAAGGTGGCCTGATAAAGAAGCTTCACCGCGTCGCGCGGCCCCATTTTCGGGTAGAGACGGGCGTGGGCCTTGAGGATCTCTTTCATTAAAAAGACACCTTTTTCAGGAATTTTCTATGAGGTCGGCTTTCTTGAGAGCCAGAACGATGAGCGGGATGAGGACGATGTGCAGGATGATGCCGGGGACGGCCGAGGTGACCGCGCCCGCGAGGAAGGCGGCAAAGGAGAATTCGCTCCCGCCGAGCCCCGCAATGGCGAAGCGGACGATGCCCCAGACCACGCGGCCTGCGGTCATGGCGGCGATCAGCTCGAAATAGAGCCAGCCGGTCTTCTTCGGGAGCAGCTTATAGAGGAGTCCCGCGACAAGGCCGTAGGTCGCAAGCTCAAAGGTCATGGCGAAGGCGACTGGGAACATGGGGGGCATGGAGAAGATGAGCGAACGGAGGATGGGGGCGAGGCCACCGACGATCAGCCCCCACGGCCAGCCGCAGACAAAGCCACAGAGTAAAACTGGGATGTGCATGGGCGAGAG
>JAKSPX010000403.1 GCA_024404415.1 Clostridia bacterium
CCGTTCACGATGCATACCTCTATCCCCTCGGAGGGGCGGGTCGGGTCAAGGTAATCGGCGCGGTCGGTGATCCTTTCCGCATCAAAGACGGTGACCGAGGCCATATAGCCTTCTTTCAGATAACCATAACGGTCGTCAATGTCCACGACCGAGGCCGGGAGCGACGTGCATTTCCGCATGGCGTCCTCAAGCGGCATGAGAGCATTTTCCCGGATGAGCCGCAGGGCGCGCGGGAAGGAGCCGGTATTCCGCGGGTGCGGCCTTCCGCCGTAATCGCGCGGGTCGTAGGTCGTGCCGTCGGTGACGACGGCGACGTCCCTTTGGGCGAGGATCTTGAGCACGTCCTCTTCGGACATGCATTTCCAGAAGCAGCTCAGAGCGCCGCCGGTCGCAAGGATCAGATGCCGCACGGTTTCGGGAAGGCTCTCCCCTCTTCCGTCGGCGATCTCCGTCAGGGTCTTTCCGAGCCACGATTCATCGCCTGCGCCGTGGAAATCGCTCACGGTGACGTTTTCCGCGCCGCCGCGGCTTTCAAGGAGCGCCAGAACCTCGGGAGTCATCCTTTTCCACGTTTCGTCATCCTTCACACGCTCAAGCAGCTTTCCGCCGCCTCCATCCATCGCCCAGAGCGGAATGGCCGAGGTGATGCCCGAATGCGAGGCGGTGTAGGGGTATTGATCCGCGCCGATCACGACGCCGGCACTACGTGCGTCGTCGATTTTCCGAAGCAATTCTTCCGCTCTCCCCCACTGGTTTTTCCCCATCAGCTTGAGGTGGGAGATCTCGATTCTGGCTCCGCTCCGCTTTCCGACGCCGATCATCTCGTCCAGCGCCTCAAAGACGCGGGCGTTTTCGTTCCGCATGTGCACGGTGAGCACACGGTCATATTCCGCCGCCACTTTCGCCAGCGCATCGATCTCCGATGTGTCGCAGAAGCTCCCGGGCGAATAGATGAGTCCCAAAGACACGCCGAGCGCGCCTTGATTGAACATTTCGGCGAGAAGAGCGCACATTTCGTCCTTTTCCTTCGCGGTGAGCTGTCTCTTTTCCCAGCCCATCACGTAGGAACGGAGGGTACCGTGGCCGATGAGCATACCCATATTGATCGATGAGCCGTTTCTTTGGATGCTCTCGCCGTAGGAAGTCACGTCGGTCGCCGCAAAAGCCGCTCTTTTGACTCTCCCTTTGAAAAGGGCGGGCTGCCCATTCATATCCGGGTCAGCATCGGGGTCCTTCACCGGAATGGAGGAGCCGCCGCAGTTTCCGCCCACCTCCAGCGTCACGCCGGAGGAAAGCGAGGTGCGCATCTCGGGGGACGCGAGATAGGAAAGATCCGAATGGGTGTGGATGTCGATGAAGCCCGGCGCGATGACCTTGCCTTCCGCATCTATGATCTCTTTTGCTTCACATATCGGCGCGGTCTCACGAGAAACGCACGCGATTTTCCCGTCTTTGATGAACAGGCTTCCGGGATAGGGCTTTTCGCCGCTTCCCGAGACGATGAGGCCGTTTCTGATGACGATATCAAACATAAGACGAAACCTTCTTTATATTAAGGAAATCCGGGGCTGTAAAAAACTCACTTATCATTGAGAGACCACAAACCAGTCTGCGGACTGGTTT
>JAKSPX010000404.1 GCA_024404415.1 Clostridia bacterium
ACAAGGACAAGCTGGTATATGACGTCGGCCACCAGAGCTATGCGCATAAACTGCTGACCGACCGCTATAAGAATTTCGATACGCTCCGCTCCTTCGGCGGCCTTTCCGGCTTCCAGAATCCGAATGAAAGCCCCTATGACTTCTTCCAGACGGGGCACGCCTCCACCTCAGTCTCAGCCGTCATCGGCTTTGCGCGCGCCGCAAGGATGAGGGGAGAAGATGGCTGCTTCGTGGCGGTGACAGGTGATGGCGCCCTGACCGGCGGCATGGTTTATGAAGCCCTGAACGACGGCGGCGCGACCGATCTGCCCATCGTGGTCATCATCAACGACAACGAAATGTCCATTGACAAAAATGTCGGCGTTTTTCCCGCCAAGCTCTCCAAGCTTCGTTTGAAGAAGAGCTATATTCAGGCGAAAGGCCGTTATCACAAGGCCATGGAGGTCATTCCGGGCGGCAAGGCGCTCAACCGCGTCTTCACAGCCATCAAGGAGCGCGTCAAACGCCTCCTTATCCCCGAGTCGTTACTGGATTATCTCGGCTTTGAATTCCTTGGCACTGTGGACGGAAATGATGTGCAGGCCCTGATCCACGCCATCAGATATGCAAAAGAACAGAACCACCCGGTTCTGATCCACGCCAAGACCGAAAAAGGACTTGGCTATCTCCGATCCATCGAGGATCCCGAAAAATTACACAGCGTCCCGCGCGACAACGGCGGAAATAAACCGGCGACTTCATCCTTCTCGGCGGAATTCGGCAAGACCATGTTGGAGCTCGGCAGGGAAGAGCCGCTTCTCGCTGCCGTCACAGCCGCCATGCCCGGCGGAACGGGCCTGATGCCCTTCCGCGAGGCCTATCCCGAGCGTTTCATTGACGTCGGTATCGCCGAGGAGCACGCCGTCACCATGGCAAGCGCCCTCGCACGCGGCGGCTGCAAGCCCGTCGTGGCACTATATTCCACCTTCCTCCAGCGCGCTTTCGACCAATTATTGAACGACGCCGCCCTCCAGAAGATCCCGCTCACCGTCGCCATCGACCGCTCCGGCCTGGCCTGTGACGACGGCATGACCCACAATGGGATCTATGACGTCGGATACTTATCTATGATCCCGGGTATGCAGCTTTACGCTCCGTCGGATTATGCGGAGCTTCACTACATGCTTTCATACGCCGTAAAGCAAAATGCCTTGACGGCCGTTCGGTATCACAAGGGCAGTGAAGGCGAATTCACGGAGAATACCTTTACCGATAAAGCAAATGTCTTTACGCTTAGAGAAGGAAACGACATCACCCTTGTGACCTACGGTATGTCTGTCAATAAGGCTCTCAATGTTGCGTCTTTGCTTGAAGAACAGGGCGTCAACGCCGAAATCCTCAAAATCAACCGCATTATTCCGCTGCCAGCAGAAGAGATCCTGCCGCACATCAAAAAGACCGGTCGCACCGCAGTGATCGAAGAGGTCGTGAAGAACGGAAGCATCGGCGAAAAGCTCTCTTCCGCGCTTTCATCAAGCGGCATTCAGGCGGAATTCCATGCCTTCCACGTCCACGACGTCGTTCCGCACGGAGACCGCAAGTCGCTTGAGAAAATGATGG
>JAKSPX010000405.1 GCA_024404415.1 Clostridia bacterium
CACCGTCGTTTCGATGGCGACACGCAGATACTGGTAACCCTTGATGTGCGCCGGGACGCCGATCTCATGCAGGATCGACGTGATGCGCGTGGTGAGGTCATTTCCGGCATATCCGGCAATGGTTCGGATGTCACCCCAGGAGGTCTCCTCCGCATACGCGAGCGCCTCGATGCGCTCCCGGATCACCTCTCCGTCCGTCGGCTTCATCATATAGTAGGTCACGCCGAGGCGCGAGGCTTCCTTAGCCGCGGCGGAACTGGTAAAAGCGGTCAACAACATAAACGCGGGCGTATTGCCTTTGTTCCCCGCTTCTTCTCTGACTTTTCTGATAACTTCAAAACCATCCATCTTTTTCAGAATGACGTCGAGCACGACAAAATCCGGCTGGTCATTTTGGATGGCGCGGATGGCTTCCTCTCCGTCCGAGACGCAGGAGGTGACGCTGATCCCGCCTTCCGCCTCGAGTGCTTCCCGCAGTACGTCCATAAAATCCGCACTGTCATCCGCGAGGAGCACCTTGATCTTTTCCATGATGTATCCTTCCTTTCCTGGAAACAAGTATTCGCCGCCTGCTGTGTACATCAGAAAGCGCGCCGCCCGGAAAGGGCGTTTTTGTTTATCCCGGGAACAGTTTCGATATTATCACAATTTAGCCGATATTTCAATAGAATAACGCCTGTTTCGTTCAGAAAACTTATCGACTTGATCCGACATATTTCGACATAACCTGATGAATAACGAATCGTTTCGTCTCTCTTTTCCGAATTTCGCCGTCTATTTTACCGTGTCAGATACGAATGGTCATCCACTTGCCGCCCGCGTAACGCAGGTAGGAGCACATGAAGCGGGTGAACTGATCGATAAAGAGCGAATACCACGCGCCGTAGAGACCGAGTGAGAAGGTGTAGATGAAGAGATAGGAAAGGATGGGGCGCACGACCGCCACGCTGATAAAGGAGGTGAAGGCTACGAATTTCGTGTCGCCGGACCCGCGTAATGACCCGTCGAGTCGTGGGAGGGGGCCCTTGCCGCGGCGATGAGGAAGAGCTTCAGGCCGCGCTCGATGATGGCGGGGTCGTCAGTGAAGATCCATAGGATCGGCCGTCCGAAGGCGGTGAAGGAGATCACAATGATCACAGCCGCGAGTAAGGCGAGCCTCTGGCAGGAGCGTCCGTAAACCATGGCGAGCGTCGGCTTCTTAGCGCCGAGCGACTGGCCGACAAGCGACGTGGAGGCAATGGCGATGCCGTCGCCGAAGTTGAAGGAGAGCGAGAGCATCTGCATGCAGATCTGGTGCGTGGCGTAATCGGTGGTGCCGAGCGAGGCGACCAGCTTGACATAGATGAAGAAGCCGATGCGCAGAAACACCTGTTCCACCATGGCGGCGCCGCCGATGCTGAAGAAGAGCTTCATCGTCTCTATATCCGGCTTCCACGAGGTGCGGAAGGAAAGTCGCACGAAGTTGTCCTTTTGCAGAACCGAGATCACGGCGATGACAAAGCCGACTACCGTGCCGATGCCGGTCGCAATGGCGGCTCCGGCCACCTCAAGACGCGGGAAACCGCATTTGCCGTAGATAAGGAAATAGTTGAACACG
>JAKSPX010000406.1 GCA_024404415.1 Clostridia bacterium
GTTCCGGCAGCTTTTCGGCGAACCGGGACGGCTTTTGTTGTCTTTGCGGGGGATCAGGTCATCTTTTCCTGCTTGACCTTGTGGTCGATGACGTGGCGGGAGGCCAGCTCCTTGTGGATGTCCTCAAGGGAAATGCCCGCTTCGACCATCATGACCATGACGTGGTAGGCGAGGTCGGCGACCTCGTAGATGGTGTTGGCCTTATCCTTATCCTTGGCGGCGATGATGACCTCGGTGGTCTCCTCGCCGACCTTCTTTAAGATCTTGTCAAGGCCCTTCTCGAAGAGGTAGGTGGTGTAAGACCCTTCCTTTTTTTCGATCTTGCGGCCTTTGATGAGCTCCAGAAGGCCCTCGTAGGAAAATTCGTGGCGCTCCTCGCTCTGGAAAACGAGGTTTTCAAAGCAGGAGGTCGTTCCGAGGTGGCAGGCCGGGCCATCCGGCTCGACGACAACGACCAGAGCGTCCTTATCGCAGTCGGCGGTGATGGAGACGATGTGCTGGTAGTTGCCGCTGGTCTCGCCCTTGAGCCAGAGTTCGTTTCTCGACCGGCTCCAGAAGCAGGTCAGCTCCTTTTCCATGCTGATCTGGAGCGATTCTTTATTCATATAGGCGAGGGTCAGCACTTTTTTTGTGATGGCATCCACGACGATCGCGGGAATGAGCCCTTTTTCGTCGAATTTGAGCTCGTCGATGTTAAGCATGATCATAAGGCGGTACTCCTTTATTTTACCGTGCGGGAATGCCCGCGCGGCGCATTTCTTCCTTGAGGTCGGATATCTTCACTTCGCCGAAGTGGAAAATGGAGGCGGCAAGCCCCGCATCCACGCCGGGAAGCGTTTGGAAAAGGGTGATGAAATCCTGAATATTGCCCGCACCGCCGGAGGCGATGACCGGGACTGAGACCGCGTCGCAGACGGCCTTGAGCATTTCGAGGTCGAAGCCCTTTTTCACGCCGCGGGTGTCGATGCAATTGACCACGATCTCGCCTGCGCCGCCGGCCACACAGCGCTTGATCCATTCGATGGCCTCCATGCCGGTGTCTTCTCTTCCGCCCTTGGCGAAAACGTGGAAGACGCCATTCACGCGCTTGATGTCCACCGAGAGGACAACGCACTGGTCGCCGTAGAGCTTGGCGGCCTCGCCGACGAGAGAAGGATTCCGGATGGCGCCCGAGTTGACGCTGACCTTATCGGCCCCGCACTTGAGCACGCGGTCAAAATCGCTGACCGAGTTGATGCCGCCGCCCACCGTGAGGGGGATGAAGACCTTGGAGGCGGTCTCTGTGAGAATATCGGTGAAGAGTTTTCTCCCGTCGGAGGAGGCGGTGATCTCGTAAAACACCAATTCGTCCGCGCCGCAGGAGGAATAGAATTCCGCGAGCTTCACGGGCGAGGAGACGTCGCGGAGTCCTTCGAAATTGACCCCCTTGACCACGCGCCCGTCGCGCACGTCAAGGCAGGGGATGATGCGTTTGGTGATCATTTGGAAACCTCCAGCGCCTCCCGGAGGTCGATGGCTCCGGTGTAATAGGCTTTGCCGATGATGGCGCCTGAA
>JAKSPX010000407.1 GCA_024404415.1 Clostridia bacterium
TCAGCTCGACGTCGAACTTGATGCCCTTTTCTTCCTTCATCTTGTCGATGAGCTGTTCAAAATACTTCTTGCCGACTTCCATAACGACGTCGGAATACATCTGGATGAATCTGCGATAGCAGTCCCAAGCCCAGCGGGGATTGCCGGACTTGCGGGAGATGACGTCAACAACTTCTTCGTTGAGGCCGAGGCTGAGGATGGTATCCATCATGCCGGGCATGGAGGCACGGGCGCCGGAACGGACCGAGACGAGAAGCGGGTTTTCCTTGTCACCGAACTTTTTGCCGGTGATGGCTTCCATCTTTTCGATATACTCCATGATCTGGGCCTGGATCTCGGAATTGATCTGACGGCCGTCTTCATAATACTGGGTGCAGGCTTCGGTGGTGATGGTGAAGCCCTGCGGGACAGGCAGACCGAGGCCGGTCATTTCCGCGAGGTTCGCGCCTTTGCCTCCGAGCAGTTCGCGCATCTTGGCGTTGCCTTCGGAGAAGAGATAAACGTACTTTTTCACTTTGAGCACACGTCCTTTTCATTGTTATGCCGCTTCACAAATGCGGTTTTTCGTGTATGGTTGCAACTTCTAAAGTTTACCACAAACGGGCAGTCTTTGCAAGAAGGGAATTCAAAAATTTATAAAATTTTGATATTTGTCCTCGTACCGTAAAAATCTTAACGGAATCTTAACACCGTTATTTCCCACAAGGACGCATTCTCAGATCAGACGGCCCAGGATCTGCATCCCGAGGCCCTTTTTCAAAGCCGAAAGGAACTTTCCGTACTCTTCAAGCGTTCTTTCAAGGCGTCTTTCCGCGTCGCGGGAGGGAGCCGTGTTTCCGTAGCTCACGGCGTAGGCCGCGTCCACCGCGGGCGCAAGGTGATACTCAAACGGGAGGAGCTTGTCGATCCGCTCAGCGTAAGCGCGCATCCCCTCGTCCTTCTCTCTCTTGATGCCGGCCGCCTTCGCCGCGCGGAAGAGCGGCTTCAGCATTTTTTCAAGGCTCTTTTCGCTATCGTCATTTTTGGCAAGCAGTCGGATGACGTAATTGCGGATGAAGAGCACGAGGATCACGCCAAGGCAGAGAAGGATGACGGCCAGAACGATCTTCAGGATTGTCCTCACGACATTCTTCAGGATCTCCAGCGCCCCGTCCGCGATCTCTTTTAAGGTGAGCTCGCGCCAGACCGAGGTGTTTTCGACCTCCTCGACCTCGCCGTAGTCGGCTGTCAGGACGTCTGTGGCAGATTCGCCTTTTCCGGGCACCGTTTCGATCGGCACCCAGCCGAAGCCTTCCAGGTAGATCTCCGCCCAGGCGTGTTCGTCCTTCTGACGGACCTCCACCTCGCCGAGGTCGCCGCCCGCCGCCGCGAGATACCCTTCGGCGTAGCGGGCCGGGATGCCCGCCGCGCGCAGCATCAGTACCGCCGCTGTGGCGAAGTGCACGTCTCCGCCGCGATGGCCGGAGACGAGGAACTGGTCGATGTTCAGACTGCCGTCGCGCCCGCGCTAGACGCGGGAATCGTACGTGCAGCGCCTGCGGAGCCAATCGGCG
>JAKSPX010000408.1 GCA_024404415.1 Clostridia bacterium
CGCCTGCATTGCGGCCGATGCCGTTGGTGATGTGTTCGCCGCCCTTGTGGCTGGTGATCATCTGGACGGGAGAACCGAAGAGGGAGAAGGCCGGGGTGTTATCCAGTACGCAGATCTGCGTCATGATCGGCTGGAGGCCGATGAGCTTGGTGTTTTCCCTGAGGGTGAGCGGAGCCGAGATGATGTAGCGGCCCTGCGGGAGGTAGATAACCTCATATTCGTCGATGAGCTTCTGGAGCGCGGCGGTGACGTCGGTCTTGTTGTCGCCGATGACGCCCAGGTCTGCGGCGTTGACCCACTCGGAGACCTCCGGCAGCGGGAGGAGATGCGACTTGGTATTCCTGACCGCGCGGGCAAGCTTCACTGTCTTGCAGACGACCTTGTTTTCCGCCTTGGCCGCGGGCTTTTCCATGGTGTAGCCGTGAGTGAAATCCTCGACCTTGAAGGCATCCGCGGGCGCGGCATAGACTTCGGTACCGGCCTGATTGCGGGCGATCTTCGCCACGTTCTTCATGACGGTCTTTTCGAGGTGATAGTGGCAGTAGGAGGAGTTTTCGCAGTCCATGACCACCGCCGCGTCGGCAATGTCGGAGAACCAGAGGTTTTCGCCGTAGAACTTCTCGGTGAAGCCTTCCCAGGTCTTGACGCCGATGGGCATATTTTCAAAGGAGGAGTCGACCACGGTGAGACCGGCTTCGCGGGTGAGGATGCCGGCGATCTTCTGACCGGAAAGCGCGCAGTCGAGCATGGTGAACTGCCACGCCGGGGAGGACTTGGTGGTGTAAATGCCGTAGTCGCCGCCGACAAACGAGACGTTATCCATGATGTTGCCGGTGTCGAAAATACCCGCCTTGGCGTCGTTGATGGCGATGTTGACGTGGGAGATGAAGGAGTGCTGGGCGTAGTGGGAGCGGATGGCGACCGCGTTCTTATTGCCCTTGCCCATGTCGAGGTCGATGTTATGGAGCGCGGAATAGAAGGTGCCTGCACCCGCGTCAAAGGCCGGGCGGCCGTCCATCGGGGCTCTGCTGACAAACCAGAGCATGTAGCTTGCGCTGCCCTTATCGCCTTCGGCAGGGGTGGCGAGAGCTTCGCAGTTGTCGGCCAGCTTGAAGAGCGGGCGCTTTTTGCCCCAACCGATGAGTCTCACGCCGGTGGGGATGTAGATGGTGCGGTCGATGGTGTAGGTGCCTTCCGCGACGAAGACGATGCCCTGCCCCAGCTTGCCGTTCACCATATTGATGGCGTCCTGCAGTCTGACGGCGTCGTTGCCCTCCTTGCACGGGGTGAGGTACACCGCGCGCGGGTCACGGATCAGGCTTTGGAAGATGGATCTCGACTGGTACATGATGGTTCCTCCGAATCTATTTTATTTTTTCCTGTATTAAAAAGCCAAATGCAAAACCTCGTTTTGCATTTGAATACTCATGCTTATCGCGGCGGCAAAGCCGCCTTGGTCGGCATGAGGACTCGCTTACGCTCGTCTGAAGGAGGTTCTTCTGCCGCACAGCCGCAGCCAACCACAATCATAACTCCG
>JAKSPX010000409.1 GCA_024404415.1 Clostridia bacterium
AATACCTGAAGCGCCTGACGGGGGCGGAGATCGTGCGCGACAATCCTCGGAAGGCACATCGGGATGAGGTGTTTGTGTGTATTTAAAATCACTGGAAATCACGGGTTTCAAGAGCTTCCCGGACAAGACGCTCATCGAATTCGGCAAGGGCATCACCGGCATCGTCGGCCCGAACGGCTCGGGAAAATCGAATATCTCGGACGCCATCCGCTGGGTGCTCGGTGAACAGTCCACCAAGACGCTCCGCGGCGGCAAAATGGAGGACGTCATCTTCGCGGGCACGCCCATGAGAAAGGGCGCAAGCTTTGCGGAGGTGGCTCTGACCATCGACAACTCCGAGCATTTCCTCAAGATCGACTACGACGAGGTCATCATCGCCCGACGCTATTACCGTTCGGGCGAGAGCGATTATTTTATCAATAAAAAGATCGTCCGCCTAAAGGACGTCAACGAGCTTCTGATGGACACCGGCCTCGGCCGCGACGGCTATTCCATGATCGGGCAGGGGCGCATCGACGAGGTGCTCTCGGTCAAATCGGGCGAACGCCGCGATATGTTCGAGGAGGCGGCGGGCATCTCCAAGTTCAAGTACCGCAAGGAGGAATCCGAAAGGAAGCTTGCGGCCACCGACGACAACCTCGTCCGCATCAACGACATCATTTCCGAGGTGGAAGCGCGCTACGCGCCTTTGGAAAAGAAGGCGGAAAAGGCCAAGAACTACCTCATTTACCGGGACGAGCTGCGCGGCATGGAGATCGGCCTCTGGGTCGACGACCTGCGCGAAGCGCGCATCAGAAGCGAAAAGGCCGAAAAGGACTATAATCTCGCGTCCTTCTCCCTTGAAGAGGCGCGCATCGCCTCGGAAAAGGCCTACGAATCCTCCGAAAAGACCGCGGAGGCCATGAAGGAAGTCGAAATCGAAGAGGAAAACAAGCGCGGCGACATCCGCCTTTTGGAAGAACAGCGCGCCGGGACCGCAAGCGACCTCTCCGCCCTTGAGACTGCCATCCGCATGACCGGCGAGAACGTCGAGCGCACCCGCCGCGACATCGCCGAAGCCGAATCCCGCCGGGATCAGATCGAAAAGACCATTTTAGAGCAGGAAGAAAAGCTCCGTTCTCTGGAAAAAGAAAAGGAATCCAACGCCGGACGGAGCGCCGCCCTTTATGAAAGGCTCCATGAATTGACCGCCTCGGCCGACGCCAAGGATGCGCGCGTGGCGCTTCTGGAAAGCGAGGCCATGGAGGCGCATCGCGATGAAACGGCCCACAACACTTCTCTCGACGCCATCCGGAACGAGCTTGCCTCCCTCGAAGAGCGCACGGCGCAGATCGCGACGTATACGGCGCGCGTCCACGAAGCCTACGCGACGCAGAAGAGCGCCGTGGAAGCCGGGCAAAAGGAGATCAATGAGGCAAAGACCCGCCTCCCCGAGCTTCAGAACCTCGCAAGCGCCTTCCGCCTCCGCTACCAGTCCCGCAAGGGCCGCGCCGACGAGATGAAAGCCAGGCTTGATAAGGCGATGAGCGACAA
>JAKSPX010000041.1 GCA_024404415.1 Clostridia bacterium
TCGTCAGAGGAGCAAACGACGGCTTGAAAGGCGTGTCGAAATGGCATTCGATTGCACAGTCCTGACCTGTATCAACCGGAGAAAAAGCGATTACGCACGCGATTTACTGGTCAATTCCGATCAATCCATCCGCAGTATTGCGCTCGCTCGCGGCTTTTCCGATGAATTCAGTTTCGGGAGATTTTTCAAACGCATGGAGGGCATGCCGCCGGGGATATTGCGGCGTTCCCGCTTTCAAAAGAGAATTAAGAAGAAAGAGGAACCGGAATAATATGAAAAATCCATTGAAGAGGGGCGTTTACCCCACGATGATCACTCCTTACAAGGAGGACAATACGGTCGATTACACGGCGGCAGAAAAGCTGGTCGATTACGACGTTTCCCACGGCTGTCACGGCGTTTTTGCCGTCTGCCAGTCAAGCGAGATGTTTTATCTGTCGCTTGAGGAGAGAGTGAAGCTTGCCCGCTGCGTCGTCAGAGCCGCGGAAGGCAAGCTGGACGTCGTGGCGTCGGGACATATATCAGGCGACCCGGAGGCACAGATCGAGGAGATCCGCCGCATGGCCGAGACCGGCGTCAAGGCGGTGGTCATGGTGCCCAACCGGCTGGCGCGCGAGGACGAAAGCGACGACGTGCTCATCGAGCGGATGGACCGCATTCTGGATGCGGTACCGGGAATCGACTTCGGCATGTACGAATGTCCCTACCCCTATAAAAGACTGCTCAGCGAAAAGGTGCTCAAGGCCATGGCGGAGAGCGGCCGTTTCTCCTTCATCAAGGATACCTGCTGTGATGCGGACCTGATCAGAAAGAGAGTGGAGCTGCTCGGCGGAAAGCTCCAGCTTTTCAACGCCAATGCAGCCACCATTCTCGATACCCTGCGGGACGGCGCGGACGGTTTCAGCGGGATCATGGCGAATTTCCACCCCGAGCTTTACGTCTGGCTCTTTGAAAACTATGAAAAAGAGCCGGAAAAGGCGGAAAAGCTGCAGGCTTTCCTGACGCTTGCGTCGGGGGTGGAGCGCGGCGCCTACCCGGTCAGCGCCAAATACTATATGCAGAAGATCGGTATCCCGATGACGCTCGTTTCGCGCACGCGGCCGATCAGCGACCTTTCGCCGCTCCTGAAGCGCGAGGTAGACGACCTTATCACGCTTCAAAAACACTTTTTGGAATTTATCCAAGCATAAAAAACAATCCCGGACATCGTCCGGGATTATTTTTATATTCAGTCGATCGCCTGATAGCCTTCGGCAAGGGCTTTCACGACGTATTCGAAGGGCTTGTCCTTCATCTCAGCGCGCCAGAAGTTCATCGGCTCGCAGAGGACGAGTCCCTTGTATCCGCGCGACTTGAAGAGGTCGGAAGCGCGCTTCGCGTCGATCACGCCGGTGGTCATGGGCATGGCGCGCTCAAGATCCAGCTGTTCTTCGCGTTTTCTGCCCGCGATGCCGTCGTTGACATGGAAGTTCACGAGGCGGTCGACGTGGGCGGCGGCGAGATATAATTCGCCGGGGTCGGACGCGGTGCCGCAGAACCAGTGGTAGGTGTCGAAAATGAAGCCGAGGCGGGGGCTGATGTCATCCGCGATGGAGAGAGCGCCCGCGAGGTTATTGACGAAGGGGTATCTGAAGGAATTCCGAAGCGGTACCGGCCCTAAGAATTCAAAACCATACCGGATGCCGCAGGGGTCGAGGACCTTGAAGAGCTTTTCGGCGCGGGTGAGCACCCATTCGCGCTGGGCATCGTACTCCCGGAAATTGCTTCCCGACCAGATGTGGTTATAGCAGTGGGAAGCGCCGATCGCGGAGGCTTCCTCCGCCCATTTTTTCATGGTTTCGAGGCCCTTTTCAAAATCTGCGTCGGAAAGACCCTCGGAGTAGGTATCAAAGGGCGTGGCGACCATGCCCCAGTGGAGGCCGTAGGATTTGATGACCTTGTCGGTCTCTTCAAGCTTTTCCGGGTTTTCAAGAAGATCGCCCGGGAGGTTCATGGCCTGAATGCCGTATTTTGCACATAAAGGCGCGGCTTCAATAATGGATTCGCTGCGGCCGACCTGACCGCCGTCATAGATTCGTTCCATATATTTCTCCTTATAAACCGTGCTTTTCAGCTTTTTCTTTGATGAAGGGAACGGCGATCTCGATGTCGCGAAGCCCGTGGAGGCCGTGAACGATGATGCCGTCTTTATAGCCGATCTTCTTGAGAAGGTCAAAATAGAAATCGAAATCGACGATGCCCTGCCCCGCGCCGCAGAAGTTGATTTTGGTATCCTCGCGGATATCCTTGCCATGGGCGAGAACGATCTCACTTCCGAGCTCGGCGAAGGCTTTCTCTATGGTCGGGCGGACGTTGGATAGGTAGGCTTCGCCTGCCGGGAAGAGGTTGGCGCAGTCCATGATGACCTTGAGGTGATCGCTCTTCATCTCGTCGAGGTAACGGCGGGTGCGGTCGATGGTCGAGACAACGTTGCTCGCCTCGGTCTCCACGCCGAGGATGAGGTCATAGTCCTCCGCGACGTCCAGAAGGCGGCGGGTCATCATAGTCATTTCCTCCCACGCGTCGGGGAGGGCGGTGTCCTTGTGCCATCTCCAGCCGGAGAGCGGGTGACGGGAGCCGGTGCAGAGGGTGATGATCTTGCAGTTCAGCTCCTTGCAGGCTTTGGCGATGTTTTCGAAGCGCGAGGCCTCGTCGTCCCGGCGGAGCTTATCCGGGTCGATCATGTTGAAGGTGCCGTTGATCGCGTTGATCGCAATGCCGTATTTTCCCGAGGCCTCCTTCAGTTCTTCAAGCTCGGTCGGGTAGAAGGCACGGGGAAGGGTGTCGCCGTGGCTGGTGGAAAAATCGTACTGCATTTCCGAAAAACCGTAGGAAGCGGCATTTTTGAACACTTCGTCAATGGAATTGCCGCCGATCTCGGGGGAATAGGCGCCGAGTCTCATACTTGAGATCCTCCTTTGTCTGCCGTCCGCACATCCTGCGGGCGGATCTCTTTTGGAAATGATTATACACCTTTTTATGGAGCCAAAGCAAGTAAAATCGGGGTATTCGGCAAAGTAAGAAAATGTACCCTTTTTGTTTACGTAGGGAACGCCGTCCCCCGGCGTTCCGTTCTGTCGGGATGCTGCGGGGAAGACCGGCGTGCCGGGGACGGCACGCCCTACGGAACGGTACATTTATTGTCATTCTGAGCGAAGCGAAGAATCTTTGACGATAAACCCCCTCTCCAACGGGCGGAGAGGGGGTGGATGTGCTTATTGAGGGCGTCAGCGGTAATTGCCGCCGCTCGCCCAATGGTCAAGCTCGATGATATTCATATAGACGCGGTTTGCGGGGACGCCGAGCTGATCGACGAAGATGTCGGTGATGGCCTTGGCGAAAGCTTGCTTGGCTTCGACCGGCGCTTCCTTGTAGAGGCGGGCTTCCATGAAGATGGCGGGTTCTCCGTCGTCACCCATGGTAACGGCTTCACCGGCGGAAATGTGGATCATGGTGTTGGTGCGGGTCTTACCGGGGATGAGGGACATCTTGCCCGCGATGGCATCGCGGAGCGCTTCCAGCTCGGCGGCGCTCATTTCTTTGGAGACGTTGACATGGACATACGGCATGGTGGATTCCTCCTTGATTTGTTTCCTCTATTTTAGCGCAAACAGGCGCACGATGCAAGAGAATTCTTGCCGCCTTTCTTGAAAAGAGGAGAGAATTGTGGTATGATTTTTCCATACAGTTTGATCAGTTGAAAAGGAGTAGAATAATGCGTTTTGTAACCGACTTCCCCGGCGGCAACGGGAAACTTCTCAGAGCCGCGGAATATGAATGGGGCTGGGAGATCGTCTTCCTGGCCGAAAGCAAAGCTTATGAACCCATGCCGCTGTGGTTTTATTTCCGACTTGAGGATCTTTCGGGCAAAAAGGTGCGCCTGAAGCTTGAAAATGCCGAGCAGTGCCTTGGCGGCGCGATGGAATGGACCACCAACCGCCCGGTCGCGCGTCAGTTCGGCGGCGAGTGGAAACGCATTGAAAAGGTGGAAAACGGCTGGAACCGCTTCCACACACTTGACACGTGGTTTGAAGTGGAACTGAAGGGAAACTGGCTGGAATTCGCTTTCTGCTTCCCTTATCAGTTCTCTGAACTTTCTTCCACAGCCGATCTGGTGAAAAATGCCTTTGAAAAAGCCGTCATCGGTTATTCCAACCACGCGCGGCCGATCCTCAGATTTTCCAGCGACCTCGGAAGTACAGAAGAAAAGAAGCCCGGCATCTACATCATCGGCCGCCAGCACGCAAGCGAGGTCACCGGCACCTGGGTCATCGACGGGATGCTCCGCTTCCTCGCGTCTGAGGAAGGAAAAGAGATCCGGGATAAATTCACCTGGTGGTTTGTCCCGATGGTCGACGTGGACGGCGTAGAGGAAGGCTTCTACGGCAAGGATCAGATCTATAACGACCTCAACCGCGCGTGGCACACCGATTTCTCCCGCCGCGTGGAATTGACCGCCGTGGAACACGATATGTCCAAATTCACGCGCTTGGCGGACGCAAAGGTCATGCTGGATATGCATTCACCCGGCCACGGCGAGCATGAGAGCTATTTCGTCATCAAGGCCGACATCACCGACGTCCGCCGCGAGGAGCTTCGCACGGTGTTTTATGCGATCAACCGCCTCCTGGAAGGAGAGGGGATGCAGAAGGTGCTCTTCCGCGAAGATCCCCCGGGACTCAACACCTCTTCCCAAAGCGGTATGACCAGCGCCCAGTATGCCTACCACGTCGGCATGAACGGCTGTACCTTTGAGATCAATTATCAGGGCGAAAACGACATGGTGCGCTTCTACACCGAGGATGATTATCGGATGCTCGGCAAGTGCATGGTGAAAGCACTCGACGAGATCTACGGCTGAGCCTTTACAAAAATAAATCAGGAGGTCATTTATATGAATAGACCCTGCTTATTCAAGGCAGAAGGAAACCGCCTCGTATTTCATTTCGATGCTGAGACCATGTGGATCGAGCCGTGGGGCAAGGATAGCCTCCGCGTGCGCTCCACCAAAATGGCCGAGATGCCCTTGAAGGACTGGGCGCTTCTGGAGCCCATCGGGACAAAAGCCGAGATCGCGATCAATGAAGACGGCAGCGCCGCGATCCGTAATGGCAAGCTCACCGCACGCCTTTCCGCCCTCGGCGCACTTTCTTTCTATAATCAGAAAGGCAAGCTTCTGCTGACGGAGTACGTCCGCAACCGCCGCGACGTCCTTTCGGAAACCTGCTCGGCCCTCGAGATCGACGCCCGCGAGTTCCGGCCAATCATCGGCGGGGATTATCGCCTTTCGGTGCGCTTTGAATCGGTCGATGAGGATGAGCACCTCTTCGGCATGGGGCAGTACCAGCAGAGCTATCTCGATCTGAAGGGCACCGACCTTGAGCTTGCCCACCGCAATTCTCAGGCCAGCGTCCCCTTCGTCCTCTCGTCCCGTGGCTACGGTTTTTTGTGGAATAACCCCTCGGTCGGCCGCGTGACCTTCGGAAAGAACATCACCACATGGGAGGCTTCCTCCACCAAGATCATGGATTACTGGGTCACGGCGGGGGACACCCCGGCGGAGATCGAGGAAAACTACGCGTCGGTCACCGGCAAGGTGCCCATGATGCCCGATTACGCCATGGGCTTCTGGCAGTGCAAGCTCCGCTACCGCACGCAGGAGGAATTACTGGAGGCCGCCCGCACCTATAAAAAGAAGGGACTTCCCATCTCGGTCATTGTTATCGACTTCTTCCACTGGCCCCTGCAGGGCGAGTGGAAATTTGACCCGACCTACTGGCCCGACCCGGACGCGATGATCGCCGAATTAAAGGAAATGGGCATCGAGCTGATGGTTTCCATCTGGCCGACGGTCGATTACAGAAGCGAGAACTTTGAGGAGATGAAAAGGCTCGGCTACCTCATCCGCACCGAGCGCGGCTTCCGTCTCAGCATGGATTTCCAGGGCAACACGGTGCATTTCGACACCACCAACCCAGAAGCAAGAAAATACGTCTGGAATAAGGTCAAAAAGAATTATTATGACAAGGGCGTTAAGCTCTTCTGGCTCGATGAAGCCGAGCCGGAATACGCGGTCTACGATTTTGATGACTTCCGTTATCACCTCGGGCCGAATCTTGAGATCGGCAATCTTTACCCCATGATGTACGCCAAGACCTTCTTCGACGGCATGAAGGAGGCAGGGCAGGAGAATATCATCAACCTGATCCGCTGCGCGTGGGCCGGGAGCCAGCGCTACGGCGCGCTTGTCTGGAGCGGCGACATCCACTCGGATTTCAAAACGCTCCGCAATCAGTACGCCGCAGGCCTCAACATGGGCATCGCGGGCATCCCGTGGTGGACAACCGACATCGGCGGCTTCCACGGCGGCCACATCGAGGATCCGGCCTTCCATGAACTGCTCATCCGCTGGTTCCAGTTCGGCACCTTCTGCCCGGTCATGCGCCTTCACGGCGACCGCGAGCCGCATAAGCCTCAGCTCGGCACCACCGGCGGCGCGACCTGCATCTCCGGCGCGGACAACGAGGTCTGGACCTACGGCCCCGAGGTCGAAAAGATCCTCTCGAAATATCTCTTCATCCGCGAACGCCTCAAGCCCTATATTCAGTCGCTCATGCAAGAGGCCCACGAAAAAGGCACCCCGGTCATCCGCCCGCTCTTCTACGAGTTCCCCGAGGATGAAAAGGCGTGGAAGGATCAGGAGGAGTATTTCTTCGGAAGCGATATCTTAGTCGCCCCGGTCATGAAGGCCGGCATGACCTCCCGCGAGGTCTATCTCCCGGCGGGTGCTTCCTGGAAAAACGCCTGGACAGACGAAAGATTTGAGGGCGGACAGGTCATCACGGTCGAAACACCCATCGACCAGATCCCGCTATTCTATAAAAACGACGCGGATTTCCCGATCAGATAACGAAAGGAAGAAAGAATTATGCCCTGCACCACGATTTTAGTCGGTAAAAAAGCCTCCAACGACGGCTCCACCATGATCGCCCGCAACGATGATGGCGGTTTTGACGTCAAAAAGCTGGTCGTCGGCGAGCCGAAGGATCAGCCGAAGGTCTATAAAAGCGTCATCGGTCACCTGACCGTTGAACTCCCCGAAAACCCCATGCGCTACACCGCGACTCCCAACGTCGACCTCAAGGAGGGCATCTGGGCGGCGACCGGCATCAACGAAGCCAACGTCGGCATGACTGCCACCGAGACCCTGACCTCCAACCCCCGCGTGCAGGGGGCGGACCCCATGGTGCGCTACATGAAGGCCGAAAAGCGCGGCGAAAAGGATATCCCCGGCGGCATCGGCGAGGAAGACCTCCTCGTTTTAGTGCTTCCCTACATCCACTCCGCCCGCGAAGGCGTTCTGAGACTTGGCGCGCTGCTCGAAAAATACGGCACATACGAATATAACGGCATCGGCTTCAACGACGAAAACGAGGTCTGGTGGCTGGAGACCATCGGCGGTCATCATTGGATCGCCCGCCGCGTGATGGACGACGAGTGCGTCATCATGCCGAACCAGGGCGGCCTCGACCGCGTCGACCTGGAAGACGCCTTCGGTGAAAAGAAGGATAACCTCTGCTCTGCCGACCTGCGCGAATTCATCCGGGAAAACGCCCTCGACTGCAATAACGACGGCAATTTCAACCCGCGGAACGTCTTTGGCTCCCATTCCGACGCCGACCATATCTACAATACCCCACGCGCGTGGTTCATGGGCCGCTATCTCAACCCGACCAAATACAAATGGGACGGCGCAAACGCCGACTTCGGCCCCGAAAGCGACAATATCCCGTGGGCGTATATCCCGGAACGCAAGGTCACGGTGGAGGACGTGAAGTATCTGCTCTCCTCCTATTTCCAGGGCACGCCCTATAACCCCTATTCCAAGGAGGGCAAGCACACCTACCGCACCATTGGCAAGAACAACACCGGCACCATGGCCATCTGCCAGATCAGAGGGGACAAGCCGGAGATCAATAAGGCGGTCGAGTGGATCTGCTTCGGCTCCACCAGCTTCGACACCGTGTTCCCGGTCTACACCAACGTGAAAAAGATGCCCGCCTACCTTTCCAAGGTGTCCATGGACGCCACGACCGACAATTTCTATTGGAATAGCCAGTTCCTCAACGCCCTCATCGACCCGCACTTTGCAAGCGCCGTCATCTTTGCCGAGCGCTACACCGAGGCCGTCATGGGCGCTTCCCGCCGCATTCTGAAGGAATACGACGCGAAAATCGCCGAAACGGGCGACGCGAAGCTCCTTGACGAGGCAAACGAAGCCCTCTGTGATATGGCGAAGAAGGAGACGCAGAAGACACTCAACAGCGTCCTTCATAACGCCCTGGAGCACATGACCAACAGCTACCACAGAGGTGACAATTAAGCAAATGGCACGATTCTTCAAAAAGCTCCTCCCGCTTCTTCTCTTTGCACTTTTGGTTTCCCTTCTGACGGCCTGCGGCGAAAAAACCGTCCGGGAGATCGATCTCGGCGAAGGCCTTCCCGCGTGGACGCTCGAGGAGGATTACCGGGAGGAAAAGGCCCCCGAAGGGTATGCAAAGCATTTCTCGCCCGCAAGGGATGAGGCCGCCGACATCTACCTCCTTTCGCTTCCGAAGGAAGAAGGGGAGACGCTGGAAAGCCGTGGTCAGGCGCTTGCCGCCGAGCATCAGGTGTTCTGCAATATGATCTCGGTCGGGGAGACGCCCACGGCCAACGTCAGCTACGCGGATGTCGAGGGCGGAGAACCAAGTATCGTCCGAAGTTACCTCTTTGAAGGGGATAAGGATTTTACCGAGCTGCGATTTGTTTACGAGACCGAAGAGACCGCCTTCGGGAAAGACGGCATGACCATCGGCATGATCGAGGGCTTCCGGGAGGAAGAAGACCCGGAAAGCATCTATGAAAACGAAACGGTCTATACCTTTGAGGATCCCTATCTTCCGTTCATGCGCGTCCGCGCGTTTGATAAGGATTCATTCGTCGCGGAAGGCGCTTCCCCGGAGGATTTTGACCTCTGGGCGGAGGATGGCTGGACGCTTGAGGAGATCAACGCCTGCTACGACGCGGAATATGACCTCAAAAAGGGCGAGATCATCCACCGCAACGGACTCGACGCCGCCTTTGTCGGTTATATCGAGGACGGCGTCTTCTAT
>JAKSPX010000410.1 GCA_024404415.1 Clostridia bacterium
CAATACCTTCAACATGGGCGTCGGCATGAGCGTGGTCGTCTCCAAAAACGACGCGGACAAGGCGCTTTCCGTCCTCCGCGCGCAGGGCGAGGAACCCTATGTCATCGGCACCATCACCGAGGGCAGCGAAAAGATCAGACTGCACTGAATCAAGGTAACCTCAAGAAAGAAGGACATCGGAATTGAAAAGAAAAAAAGTGACGGACCCGATCCGCATCGCGGTTTTCGTCTCCGGCGGCGGAACGAATTTACAGGCGCTGATCGACGCGCAGAAGGAGAAAAAGCTCCACAGCGGCGTGATCTCCCTTGTCGTGTCGAGCCAGAAGGGCGCTTACGCCCTGACGCGCGCGAATGAGAACGATATCCCGGCGGTCATCGTGGACAGAAAGAGCTGCGCCGATCAGAAGGAATTTGAAGACGGCATTCTGCGGGCGCTGGACGAATACAAGATCGAGCTCATCGTGCTTGCCGGATTCCTCTCGATTTTGAGCGAGGATTTTGTGAAGCGGTATCCGAAGCGCATCATCAACGTGCATCCGTCTCTGATCCCCGCGTTCTGCGGAAAGGGCTTTTACGGTCTGAAGGTGCATGAGGCGGCACTGGAACGCGGCGTGAAGGTCACGGGCGCGACGGTGCATTTTGTCAACGAGATTCCCGACGGCGGAGAGATCATTCTCCAGAAGTCCGTCGCCATCCATAAAAACGATACCCCCGAAAGTCTCCAGCGCCGCGTCATGCGGCAGGCGGAATGGATGCTGCTCCCCCGCGCGGCGGAGCTCGTCTCCATCGACCTGCTCGCACAGCGCGAATCCGGTATCCCCGACGAATCGAACGAAAACGAAGAATAAGGAGAATATGCTATGAACATTTACGAAATTCCCGCAATGGCTGACCGCATCCGCGGCAACTCCTATGTCGGACGCGGCATCGTCGCCGGCAGAAGCGCCGACGGCAGAAAGGCGGTATTCGCTTACTTCATCATGGGCAGATCGGAAAACAGCCGCAACCGCATCTTCCTCGAAAACAAGGACGAGGTCATTATCCATCCGTTCGACGCGGAAAAGGCGGGCGATCCCTCGCTCATCATCTAGTCCCCCGTGCGCAAGCTCGGACGCGACTTGATCGTCACCAACGGCAACCAGACCGACACCGTCTACGACTATTTACAGGCGGGGGGGACCTTTGAGGAAGCGCTCGACACCCGGTGCTTTGAGCCGGACGGACCGGATTTCACGCCCCTCATTTCCGCCGTTCTGCATTTTGAGAACGCCGACTGCATCGGCTCCTTCTCCTACAAGATGAACATTCTGAAAAGCGCCGACCCGGAGGGTTCCGCTTGCGTCCGCATGAATTTTGCGTATCCGGCGCTTCCCGGCCTCGGTCATTTCCTGCACACCTACATCTGCGACGGCAAGCCGATCCCCACGTTCTGCGGCGAGCCGGAGCGCGTCGCCGTTCCGGACGATATCGACGCCTTCACGAAGGAAATCTGGGACAATCTCGACGAACAGAACAAGATTTC
>JAKSPX010000411.1 GCA_024404415.1 Clostridia bacterium
CCGAGGTGCAGAAGGGCAACGCCCCCGAGGAGCGCAAGCTCCAGCGCCTGTTCCGAAACGGCGAGGCCTGCCGCATGATCAAGAGATGCAACGACTTCGGCGCGGGCGGCGTGTCCGTGGCCATCGGCGAACTGGCGGACGGCCTCGATATCGACCTTGACAAGGTGCCCCGCAAGTACGAGGGTCTGGATGGTACCGAGCTGGCCATTTCCGAGTCTCAGGAGCGCATGGCGGTGGTCGTGGAAGCGGAAAACGTGTCCCGCTTCCTTGCAATCGCCGAAAGCGAAAACCTGCAGGCCTGCCCCGTTGCAGTCGTGAAGGCGGATCCCCGCCTCACGATGAAGTGGAACGGAAACGTCATCGTGGACGTGAGCCGCGAGTTCTTAGGCAGCAACGGCGCGCCCAAGCACATTTCCATCGAAACGAAAGCCCCCGCTCTTAAGAACAGGGAGTTCGGCGACGATTTCGCCCAAAACCTCCTTTCCATGGCGGGCGACCTCAATATCTGCTCGAAGCGCGGCCTTTCCGAGCGCTTCGACTCCACCATCGGCGCGGGTACGGTGCTCATGCCCTTCGGCGGAAAATATCAGCTCACCCCCGCACAGGCGATGGTGCAGAAAATCTCCGTTGAGCAGGGTCACACGGACGATGTGTCCATGATGGCATGGGGCTATAACCCCTTCCTCACGGAGATGAGCCCCTATCACGGCGCCTACAGCGCGGTCGTGGAAAGCGTATGTAAGCTGATTGCGTCCGGCGCGGAATTCAAGGACGTCTATCTTACCTTCCAGGAATACTTCGCCCATCCCGGACGGGACGGTAAGCGCTGGGGTCAGCCCCTTTGCGCACTGCTGGGCGCGTTCGAGGCGCAGAAGAATCTGGGCATCGGCGCCATCGGCGGCAAGGACTCCATGAGCGGCACCTTCGAGAAGCTGGATGTCCCGCCCACGCTGGTTTCCTTCGCGGTCACCACGGGCAAGGTGAAGGACGTCGTTTCCGGCGACTTCAAAAAGCCCGGCAGCCGGGTCTATATGCTGGAAGCGGAGAAGGACGAAAACGGTCTTCCCGAAACCGCGTCTCTGCTCAAAAACTTTGACGCCGTTACCAAGCTGGTCAGAAGCGGCAAAGCCCTCTCCGTCTATGCTCCCGTGTTCGGCGGCATCGCCGAGGCGGTCATGAAAATGGCCATCGGCAACGGCTTCGGCTTCGCGTTTGACGGTTCTCTTTCCCAGAATGACATCTTTTCTCCCCGCTGCGGCTGCTTCCTCGTGGAGACCGACGGGGAAATCGAAAATGCCGCGTTCATCGGTACCGTGACAAAAGGAAACGTCTTCACCTGCGGAAACGCTTCCGTTTCCGGCGAAAAGCTGCTCTCCGTCTACGAAGGCAAGCTGGAAAACGTGTACGCCTGCAATATCGCGCAGGGCAGGGGAGGCATGGAGACCTTCTCCTACAAGGCGGAAAAGCGGACTGCTCCCGCCATCAAGGTCGCCCGCCCCAAGGTGCTCAT
>JAKSPX010000412.1 GCA_024404415.1 Clostridia bacterium
TTCAGCGAGGAGCTCCCGGCATTCACGACTAATACTTTCATTTCGATTCCTCCGATTGTCTCTTGAATTGCATGATAAATAGAGATATAATAAACTCACTGAAGTATTCTAAACCAAAACGCGAAAAAAGGCAAGTCTTTTTTTGCCTTTTTGAAAATTGACAAAGTCATTCTCGGGAGAAACACATGAAAACGCTCGGCATTGTCGCGGAATACAATCCCTTCCACCTCGGACATGCTTACCATCTGACCCGGTCCAGGCGCGAGACCGGCGCGGACGCGGTCGTCGTCGCTATGGGCGGGAACTTCACCCAGCGCGGCGGATACGCCTATGCCGATAAATTTGCCCGCGCTGAGATGGCGATCAGGGGCGGCGCCGACCTTGTGATCGAGCTCCCGGTCAGCTTTTCCCTCTCCTCCGCCGAACGCTTCGCCTACGGCGGCGTGTATCTCCTTTCGGGGCTCGCGGATTATCTTTCCTTCGGCTGCGAAACATCCGACCTCGGTTTATTGGAAAGAGCCGCGGGGATCGTTTCGGAAGAAGGCTTCGCCGAAAAGGTGAAGGCGAAAATGCAGAGCGGGGTCTCCTTTGCCATGGCTCGGGAGTCTGTGCTCCGGGAAATTGATCCCGCCTGCGCCACGCTTCTTTCCTCACCCAACAACATTCTCGCCGTCGAATACCTCAAGGCGATCAAAAAGCTCTCTTCTCCCCTCATCCCGCTCCCTGTTGCACGCGTTGGTGCAGGGCACGGAGAAATGGATGCAGATGCAGGCTTTGCCTCCGCCTCGGCCATCCGGGAAATGAAGCTTAATGATGCGGATAAGTATGTCCCAGAAGCCTCCTTTGCCATGCTGAAACGCGAAAAGCAGGCGGGGCGGCTGATGGAAGATCATGATCTTTGGGATGCAGCCATGCTTTCATCACTCAGAAGGCTTTCCAAAGACGAGCTTTCCATGCTTCCCGACGTGCGGGAGGGGCTTGAAAACCGCCTATATGATGCCTTACACAGTGAAACGAGCGTAGAGGACGTCGTCAGCAGGGCCAATTCCCGCCGGTATCCCTCTTCCCGCATCAGGAGATGCCTCATGCAGGGCTTCCTCGGCCTTACAGCCGCAGAATTTGCCCGCTTCCCCTCCCCGCTTTATATCCGCGTTCTCGCTTTCAACGACGTCGGGCGGCAGATCCTATCCTCCCTGCGCTCATCGCCCCTGCCGGTCATCACGCGCGGCGGCGCCTACAGGGAATTATCCGAGGAGGCGCAGGCCATGTTCTCCCGCGAGATCATCGCCGACGACATTTATACCTCTCTTTATCCCGCGTCATGTGAGCGGAAAGCCTTTTCGGACCTCTATAAGCCGCCAATTTATATCCCATAAAAATAACGGGCTGTAAAAAAACTCAATTGTCATTGCGAGACCACAAACCAGTCTGCGGACTGGTTTGACGCCGGCAGGATGGTCGTGGCAATCCGTATTCTCTCAAAAAGGAGACGGATTTCAACAAA
>JAKSPX010000042.1 GCA_024404415.1 Clostridia bacterium
AGTAATCGGCCGCCTCTTCCTCTACAACCTCCCCGACCGGGGTCATGCCGTAATTTGCGAGGTGGTCGGCGCCGTGGATATACCCACTCATCGCCTTCTGGAGTTCATCCTTATTGGGAAGCGGCGTTTTCTTCCCGTTTTCGCCCGGCGTGTAGCCTACAAACCGCCGGATCACATCGTCGGCTTCAGAGGTCTTCACCGGGAAGGAGGGCATTCCTTCATGTACTGCCTCCGCCATCGCCGCCTGCGCCTTATCTTCAAAGAGGAGCTTCAATACGTCATCCACAGCGTCGTTTTCCGGGTTGACCACCGCGGCAAAGGAATCCGAGACGAAGGAAAGCCCATGATGTTTTCCGCGCCCCGGGGCGGGGAACAGCGACGCTTCCATGCCGTATTCGCTGTATGGCGCGTTTTCATTCGGCTTCTGATAGGCAAAGGGCATCTCCTCGATATCGATCGCCGTCAGGAGGCCGCTCGCTTTATAGAAAAGCGGATGCTCACGCCGTTCGTCGAAATTGGCTCTTGCCGTGTCATCGTCCGGCGCGAAGCGGTTTGCGATCTCAAGTAAACTCACAAAGCTCTCATCAATGAAGTGCGCTTTCATGTTCTCGCGGTCGACCCATTCCTCAAAGCCGTCCAGCCCGAAAAGCACCTCGATGGCCTGCCTTTTCGTGATGACCTTGTAAAAATGCTGATCGGAAAGCGACGAGATGGTCTCATCGAATTCCGCCGTGTCCCTGAAATTCGTCCTGCCATCCAATACCGCGGTCGGAAGCGAGAGCCCGTCCACCCCGACGAGCACCGGGAGATAATAGACCTCGCCCTTGACCCTGCACGCCTCCACGAGATTCGGGAGGAAATCCCCGAGTTTGATGCTTTCCGGGAAGGAATCCGCGATCGGGCTCAGCCTGCTATTTTGAGCAAGCGACGCAAGCTTTTCGGCATAGCCGGAGGTGGTCAAGATCATATCCACCTTCCCCGTGAGGATGTCGAGATTGAGCTTTTCCGGGTCTTCATATTGGCGCATGATGACGTTGATCCTGTTCTGAGAGCTGTTGAAGGATGCGATGCGGTTGGCGATGAGATAGTCCGCGTCATAATATTTTGCGACAGTCACAGTCTTGCGGTTATCTGCTCCGGGCGTCAGGCGGTAAAGCGCCTCGTCTCTTAAAAGGAGCACGCCGTTTGCGAAGGGGAAGAGCCTGGTGACCACCGAAGTGTCTCCCACGCCGAAGCCATAGAGATTCCCGAGCATTTCCGGCTTCCCGTCCGCGCTCTTCCGCATCAGATCGCCGTTTTCGAGGTAATAGAGCGTCTGACCGTTATAGGTGCAGACGAAGAGGCTCACGTCCTCCAAAAGCTCCGGCTCATCACAGTTTCCGCGCACCACCGTCATGCGGTAGTTTTTGACCGGCCGGTCGCCTCCGTCCGTGATCGGCACCGCGGAGAAAAAGATGCACGGCTTGCCTTCATAAAGGCAGATGGAACGAATGTAGTTTTCATAGCCGATCTCCGGTTCGGGCAGCGTGACGGGGCGGTATCCCCCCCACCACAGCTCCTTTTCGGTCGCAAAATACAGGTCGTCTTCATAGACCAGCATGCCGACCGGCTGATTGTCGGTTTCCCAATGTCTGACCGGGTCGCCGCCTGAATCGGCGATCTGGAGTCCGAAGCCGTCCTCTTCTTCCAGAAGTGCATAAACCTCGTTCTGATACCAGACGATGTCACACACATTTTCTTTATGCGTATAAAGCCAATTCTGCTGGTTCAGGCTCTTGTCGAGAAGATAAAGCACTCTTTCCCCGTCATTCCGGATGACCAAGAGGGCATAATCATGTTCCTCACCAACGTACTCACAAAAACCGAGGATGCGCTCGGAGCCTTCGTAGGTCAGCGTGTCGGCATGAAAGGCCGTCTTTTCCGCGGTATCGGACTCGTCGTACGGCACAAATTCCTCCGCGTGCCCGGTGGCTGTGTTCTCTCCGCAGGCTGGGAACAGCGCGAGAAGTAAAGCGAAACCGAGAATCGCCGCAAAGCGGCGCATGGCGCGTTTTTTCATTTCGTATGGTTCCTTTCCGAAAATCGCCGCACCCGAGGCCTTTTGCGCGGTTGATCTTGTAAGATTGGGAGCATTCTATCATAAAAAAGTAAACAAACGGCAAACTTTCGGCCCTTTTTCAAAAATTGTTCAACAAATTTTCGTTCCGTTTTTTGTGCATTCCGTAGATTCTTCAACCTGGCAGCCAAAAAGCCGCAGGGGCGGTCTTTGTGTTTCGAACGCTTTCCGGCATAAACCGAAAAACGGCCGATAAAGTCCCCCCCTGCGGCGGTAAATTCCATTATTTCAAAATCTCTCCGAGATCGAATCTCGCAAGCCTGATATGCTGTCGGTTCACGGTGTAGGACATGGCAAGAGATCCGTCCCCGGTGAACTGGATGAAGGGATAGAAGCAGCTCGTGGGCATCTTTGCCTGGAAAACGACCTCGCTTTTGGAGATATCCTCGGTGTCGATCTTCACCATGCCGATGTGCTCGCGGTCGATGGGCGCGTGGAAGAGATAAAGCGCGCCTTCATAGAAAATGAAGTCCGAGCGTGACTGCGCGTCGCCGATCTCGATCGGCTTATCCCACGTCTTCTTTTCGAGGTCATAAGCCGTGAGGAAGCCGCCCACGGTGAAATCCTGCTGGCGGACAAAGTAATAAAGCTTATCCCCGAGGATGTAGACCGCGTTTTCCCACTTGGACTGGTTGGGGAAATCGGGCTGGGAGACGTAATCCCAGGTGATGAAATCGCGGCTTTTGATGACCCAGTTGAAGTCGCCGCTATAAGCTCCGGTGTAATACCACGTCTCGCCATTTTCCACGCGGGAGGTGAATTTCTGCATGATGCCGATGTCGCTGTACATGGTCTTGTGTCCGATGCCGTTTGATGCCAGCGCCGAGACGATGCCGCTCGCGGAAAAGTCGTTGGTCACGTCTCCCACGCGGAGACGGTTGACGCCGACCTCGCCGAGCGTTTTGGTCTTCAGATCAAAGGGACGGTAGAGCCTGTAATAGTTATCCTCCACCCTGGCCGTCCAGAGGACGTAGAGCTGATCCTCCCCCACGGCTTCTCCTTCTTTCCGGCTTTTACCTCCATCCCGCTTTCCCGCCACCTCATCCCCGACCGACTGGATATCGTACCACGTCATGTTCGCCGGGTCGTCCTCCGGGCAGCAGGCGAGTCTCGCCGTCTGGAAATTCGGGTCCTCCGCCGCCGTTGAGGTGTTGGCGTAATAGGTCATGTAGATCATGCCGTCGATGAAGGCGAAGGTCGAAACGTGCGCCATCCGGTCGCCGGGCTTTTCAAAATCGGCGATAAAGCCGTCTTTGATCATGTTTGACAAGATCTCTCCCCGCCGGAGCGCCTCCTCCGAGACCTCGGTGGTGATCACCCGGTGAGGACACGCGATGTCCGCGCCCTCGATCAGGAAAGCTTCTTTATCCGTGATAACATCCTTCGTAAAAACCGACTGTTCGTTCATTTTTTCTCCCCCTTTGGAGCAATGTCACCGGAATCAGGTTATTTCGTAGGGGCGCATGCCTACATGCGCCCGCAAGGTCGGTGTTTGCAGCAGACTTTCCGGGTCGACGTGGGCGTCGACCCCTACGAGCCGGGCTTGATCTGATGATATTACCTTTTCGGGCGTATTTTAACAGATTGCCGATAAAAAGTAAAGCGTTTCCTGATTTCCAAACTGCATCCGGGGTACGCAAGCCCGTATTGACACCCCCCGTGGTCGGTGATATACTATCGGTAATACAGCCGATTTCTTTTATAAAATGGGATGAATGTACATGATTGAGATAAAAAAACTAACTCCGGAGCTCTGTGACAAGTGGCTTGGCTTTTTTGATGGGATCGCTTTCAGCGACCACGGGGAATGGGCTTTCTGCTATTGCATCGAGGGGCATATGACGAGAGCGGACAACGATGCGTTAAGCGATCACGCCGAAAGAAGGGAATATGCAAAGAAGATGATCCTCGAAGGGAAAATGCAGGGTTATCTGGCTTTCGAGGGAGATACTGTTGTCGGCTGGTGCAACGCCAATGACAGAGACAATTATGCCTATATCAGAGAGCTTTTTGACTATCAGAAATACATGCCGGATAAAAGAAAAACAAAATCCGTTTTCTGTTTTCTGATAGCTCCCGCATACAGAGGGCAGGGGATCGCCGGTCAGTTCCTGAAAAGGGTGTGTGACGACGCAGGAAAAGATGGATTTGAGCGGGTCGAGGCGTATCCCTTCTCGGACGTCAGTTTGCAGTATCAATTCCACGGGACCGAAAAAATGTACCTGAATAACGGATTTTCAAAGCTCGCGGACTTCGGGTTAATGAATGTCGTGGCGAAGGATCTGTAAGCTTCGATCCCCGAATGTAAGATTAGGCGTATTTTATCAAATTTTTCTCAAAAAGTAAAGCGTTATGAGGCTCTCCCCTTGCCCAACCGCCCCTGATACGCTACAATAGAAAAAAGTCAACACATAAACGCGAGGGAGGGTAAAGAATGAGTACCTATGAACTGAATCCCTGCATTGAAAGGATTGAGGGGTGGTTTGAAAGCGAAACGATCATCCTGCTTGACCGCGTTCTCACAGATGATCCTCACGACCCGGAGTATTCGGCCAATACGGCTTATGCCAATCTGGAAGAGATCGTCCGTTTTGAGGAGTTATACCGCGGCATCAGATATAAGGACGTCACAGACTATCTCCTGAAAAACGGATATACTCCCGAAGACGTTAAATTGCTCACAGAGAAACGGATCGACGAAGACAGAAGACATTCGTCATAAATTCATTTTCAATCGACGGAGGAGGGGCGCATAGCCTCTCCTCTCTTCTTTTCTTCTCTCCTCTCCTCTCTTCTTCTCTATTCTTATCTCTTCTCTTCTATTCTCTTTTATTCTTTTTTTATTATTTTCTTATTTTTTCTTTTTTGTTCTCTTCTATTCTGTAAGCGTTTTTTATGAAAATGAAAAATAAAATCACACGGGAAGAGGAATTGTGCGCAGAGGACCTCACGCGGCAAACATTCAAAAAGCATCCGGATAAAGCGTGTTTTGCGTAAAAATCCTTTTTCAACGCTTGAAAAAGCAGAAAATAAAGAGGCAGGGAGATCACACGGAAAAGGCGCAAAAAGGCCCTCTGAAGTCCCTCGTAAAGCGGTCATGAGGCGGTCGTTGGGAGGTCATCAGGTAGTTATGAGGTAGTTATGAGGCGGTCATGAGGCGGTCATCGGATGGTCACCAAGCGGTCAGAAGACCCCGTTCGATCTCCCAAAGAGCCATGGCAAGTCCCTTTTCACGCCTCTGCGACCGCAGCGGCGGCCACTGGCCGCCTGAAAAGGATGAAAAAAGAAAGAGAGAAAAATGAGCGAAAAAAGAGCGAAAAAAGAGAGATGAATAAACGCATGATGAGCGCGGGACGCGCGCAGAAAGAGCGCATATTCTCCGCACAAAAAACGCTTTCCGCTTGCCAAACGAAGCACAATCGGTTACAATAGGGATAAGAATTTACGGGAGGTAGCGCCATGTTTCAGAATATCACGTTAGAAGTCAGCCTCAAGCCCTTCAAGGACACCTCGGATGAGGGCATCCGCCGTGTCGCCAAAACCATCTTCCGCGACTGGGAACCGCTTCTGAGAGACAGAAAAAGCGTCTCCATCCTCTTCTGGACCGCCGATGGCAGCGAGATCCTCGACTACGCGGGCGATCTTTCCGCGCCTTTTGAGTGGTGCCGTTTCCTCGGCGGCGCGAATAACCCGCCCCTCGCCCCCGGGCAGCCCTACGAGATCTCGCTCCACACCTGCAAGCAGGATTATATGAAAGACGCGCCCGAAATGACCTACGGCATCTTAAAAAAGATCGTCGCCGCCATCCGCGAGGAGGGCAGCCGCGCCTTCCCCTCTTCCGAGATCCACGTCGGCGAGACCTTTGACATCGGCCCGGAATTCGCCTTATCCGACTTCAAATATTCCCGCCACACCGAGATATTAAACCCCGATTCCCACGTGGACGGCAAGGGCTTTGTGGACGCGACCGCCACTCTTCACGCCGATGACCGCCCCTACGCCGCGTTCCCGGATGGCATTCCCGAGGGCACGCCCTTCGGCACCTTCTTCGGGAAACAGTCGGCCGCCTTCCTTCCCGACATGGGCTTTGATTTCCTCTGGCTTTCCAACGGCCTCGGTTTCAGCGCCGACCCGTGGAAAAAGACCGGCAAGATCTTCGATGGCGAGCATTTCTACATGGATAAGCTCGCCGAGACCAGAAAAAAGGTCTTCGATTTCTGGCGGCTCTTCCGCGAAGCCTGCCCGGATATCCCCATTCAGACCCGTGGCACCAACAACTCTGTCGGCATCGACTACGCGACCGACGGCGTACCGCTCTGGGATCTCTATAATGCCGACCTCGACTTCCTCCCTCCGCCCAACTCCCCCTGGGCCGCATTAAACGACAACTACGGCCTCGAGCTCATGGGCCACATGACCCGCATCGCCGAGATCCCGAAAAACGACTTCCTCTTCCGTTATTACATCCACGACCCGTGGTGGTGCAATTCCCCGTGGTACGACCGTTACGACAACTCCCCCTGCGACCTCTATATGCCCATGTCCCTCGGCCGCATCAATAAAGAAGGCAAGGTCGAATCGGCCAGCCATTTCGCCATCCTCTCGATCGACAATTCCTTCGGCAATATGCCCGCCTCCTGCGTGAACGAGCCCCTTCCACACATCCTCAAGGCCGAAAAGGACGCGCCCGACGCCCCCGCTCCCCTCGTCTGGGTCTACCCCATGCGCGAATACACCACCTCGTCTGACGAGGTGACCGTCCGGGAAATGTACGAAGGCGACAATTACATTTCCGAGGCCATCAACGATGGATTCCCGCTCTCGACTGTTGTATCGACTGACAACTACCTCCTCCACCCGGATTCCTTATATGCCGGGTCGGTCCTCATTGCCCCGGTGCTTAGTGGAAACGCACTTGGGAAGCTTCTGAACTTCGCAAAAGACGGCGGAAAGGTGATCGTTTACGGCACTTCATCCATGCTCAAAACGCTGCCCTCTGACGCGCCCGTCATTAAAATCGACGTTGCCTCCTCCCCCTCTTCCATCCGCGAGGCGCTGGAAGCTTACGGCTATTACATTCGTTTTGAAAAGAAATCCACCAAAAAGCCGCCGACCTTCACCCTCTCCCGCTCGGACGGCGCTTTCCTCTTCTCGATTTACAGCGCCGACACCACGACGGACACGCTCCTCAAATTCCCGCTCGGCGCGCCGATCCTCCAGAACGGCGAGGTTGAAATTGAAAACGGTTTCGCCCGCTACCGTTTCGGGAGAAGCGTCCACCGCGAATGCCGCCTCTTCGTTTCGCAGCAAAGCGGCGTGATCTCCGCCAAGGAGCGCCCGCCGGTGAGCGGCCGGTTCCGCCGCCGCCTGCTTTTGGACGGTCTTGAGGACGCGACGGTCATCTTCTTCCCCGAGACCTACGCTCAAGAACACACCTACTTCGCCGCCAGCCCCGTCTGCGACATCACGCCGACCCTCAAAACCCGCTTCAAGCTCGTCCACGACCCGCTTTACGGCACCTATTACCGCGCCGACCACGTTACCGGCGCGCAGTCGATCTTCCTGCCCTTCCCGGACAAACTTTAAGGAGGTACTTTCATGATCGGTTGGATCATTCTCACGCTCGTCGTGCTCTTTATCGCCGTCGTCCTCATCCGCACCCTGCGCTTTACCCCGAAAGCCGGGCCGGCGCTCCTTGAAAACGAGGAGACCTTTGATAAGGACGTCGCCATCGAATCGCTCCGCGCCCTTGTGCGCTGCCGCACGGTCTCCTACGAAGACCCGGAAAAAGAGGACGCGGTGGAATTTGAAAAGCTCGTCAATCTGCTCCCCGCGCTCTACCCGAACGTGGCGAAGGTCTGCCCCGCGGCGCGCTTCCCCGACCGCGGCCTTCTCTTCAAATGGGAGGGCAAAAACCACGACGCGCCGTCGGTTCTGATGGCGCACTACGACGTGGTGCCCGCCATGGAAGAAAACTGGGATTTTCCGGCCTTTGAAGGCATCCTGAAAGACGGCGTCCTTCACGGCCGCGGCACGCTCGACACCAAGATCACCTTAAACGGCATCCTTTTCGCCGCCGACAAGCTGATCGGCGAGGGCTTTGTCCCCGAAAACGACGTCTATTTCGCTTTTTCCGGTCAGGAGGAGATCTTCGGGCCGGGCGCCGTGCACATTGTCGACTGGTTCAAAAAGCAGGGCATCGTCCCGGCCATGGTGGTCGACGAGGGCGGTGCGGTGGTGGAAGGCATCTTCCCCGGCGTGAAGGAGCCCTGCGCCCTGATCGGCATTGCGGAAAAGGGCGCCATGAACGTCGAATATCATGCCGTCTCCGCGGGCGGTCACGCCTCGGCTCCCAAGCCCGGCTCGCCGCTGCCCGCTCTGGCAGCAGCCTGCGTGAAGATCGAAAAGCATCCCTTCAAAGCCCGCACCACGCGCCCGGCCAGAGAGATGCCCGATACCCTCGGCCGCCACTCCACTTTCCTTTACCGTATGATCTTTGCCAATCTCTGGTGCTTCGGCGGCGTGCTCGACCTGATTTGCAAAAAGAGCGGCGGCGAATTAAACGCCCTCATCCGCACCACCGTGGCTTTCACCCAGTCTGAAGGCTCCGCCGCCTCCAACGTCATCCCGCCCGAGGCGAGCATGGTCACCAACATCCGCATCAACCCCTCCGACTCGGTCGAAAGCGTGGTCGACGGCCTCAAAAAGCGCATCAAGGATGACCGCGTGACCCTCACCGTCCCGATCTCCTCCGAGCCCAGCCCCATTTCCGTGACCGACTGCGCCGCCTACGACAAGGTCGCGCGTGCTGTGGCCTCCACCTGGAAGGGCTCGCTGGTCTCGCCCTACCTCATGATCCAGTGCTCCGACAGCCGCCACTACGCAGGGCTTTCCGACCGCGTCTACCGCTTCTCGGCCATGGATCTGACGAGTGCTGAGCGCGCCACCATCCACGGAAACAACGAGCGCGTCCGC
>JAKSPX010000043.1 GCA_024404415.1 Clostridia bacterium
CCTTTCGGGTCGATGTGGGCATCGACCCCTACGAAAGGATTCTTCAAAAACGCACTGTCCCGTAGACCAACTATCAATCGCCCGCTCTTCTCACCGCATATCCCGGCATACTTTCCCGCGTTATCCTGCCAGACTGCTGCAGTATTCCTCCAGACACAGCCCGCTTTCGGTGATTTCTTTTGCAAGTTCCCGCCCGACGTAGCGGTAATGCCACGGCTCGTAGATGATGCCGGTCTCGCGGGTCTTCTCCACGGGGTAGCGGATGATGAAGCCATACTCCCAGGCGTGGGCGGTAAGCCAGCGGGAGACGGCGGTGCGCTCCTGCTCGGGTTCCAGAAGCTGGTAGGTCTCGTCCACAATGTCCAGAGCAAGGCCGGTGTGGTGCTCGCTGGTGCCGGGGTAGGCGACGACAGCGGCGGCCTTTTCCTCCGCTTCGGCAAGCGAGAGGCCGGTGAGCATGAACTCGGTCACCTTGGCCTCGTATAGCTCCTGCTGCTTTTCCACCGTCCGGTAGGCCGAACAGATCAAGGGCTTGAGCCCTGCCGCCCGGCAGTCATCCATCATGGCCTGCAGATCGTCGTAGCAGAGCCGGTCGACCACCATGCCGTAGCGCAAAACCACCGGGTCGATCTCGTAGCCCTCCGGGAGGGGGGTGGAGGCATTGACCAACATCAGAAGGCGCGGGTCGTCGGGCGACACCGTACTTTTTTCCTCTTCCTCTGAGGAGACGTCGGTCTCGCTTTCGGGAAGTGGGTCGAAGGCGTAGTCTTCCTCCTTTTCCTCAGAGCGGCGGGCATGGAGGCGCGCGGCGGCGAAGGTGACGATCAGAAGCAGGCAGAGCGCGAGGATGAGGATGAGCTTTCTTTTCGGGCGGCGCGTCTTTTGGCTGACTTTTGCGTGTGTTCCCGGCGCACGGAGCGCCTCCATCATATAAAATTCCCGGTCCTTTTTCCGGGAAGAACGGCTAAGCGGTAAACGCATGATGAATGACCTCTCTTTTCGCAAGTCTTTGGAATGTAGCTATCATAATATAGAGAGGTATCGGAACGCCAACAAAGTGGTAAACAAACGGCAAACTCTCAAAAAAATATGCACAAATATCCCGAAGGATATCTGTGCATATCGTATAACTCTTGAAAATCAGTCCTCGTAAACGCCGTAGGTCTCAAGCATCCATTTGCCGATTTCGTACATCACGTCGATCTGCTTCTGCTGGATGGCAAGCGGGACGCGGGATAAGTTGTCGCTTGCCGAGGGCAGGGGGCGGGCATTCGGCCAGCTATGTTCCGGGCGGATGGTGTTGGAGCCTTCAAAGGTGAAATTCCCCTTGTAGCCGATCTCGGTAAGGCCGCGGAGGAGCTGGTCGTAATTGGTGGTACCCACCATGGGCATGACGTGGGAATCGGCGTCACCGTAGTTATCCTGCACGTGAAGGGCGTGGAGCGCATCACCTAATGCCAGAACGTCGTCATACTGGTTGTTGCCGCGCATGTTGGCGTGTCCCGTGTCCCAGCAGACGTAGAGGCGCGGGATGCCCGCGAGCTTGACAAATTCGGCAAGCTCCCGCCCGGTGCGGAGGTAGTAGCCCGGGCAGTTCTGCTCGGCGCTGTTTTCGGTGAGGAGATCGACGCCGGTCTTCTCGGCGTCCTCGGCGAAGAGCTTGTAGAAATCAATGTTGGCTTTCAAGAATTCACTCGGCGTGGCGCCGGGGATCTGCGCCGCGTGGATGACGGTGTGGGGGATATGGAGCATTTCGCAGGCCCTGAGGGTGTTTTTCGTCGCGGTGATCAGCGCGTCGCGCTTTTCGCCCTCTTCAAAGTGCACGCCGTCGGGTGAATGGGCCTGCACGAAGTCAAAGCCGTGCTTCCCGGCGAGCGCGAGGCATTCCTCAATCTCGTATTTCCAGTCGTCATCCTCTCTGATCCACGGCGAGCCGGGGTAGATGACGTTATAAAAGGACATGTCGATGTGCTTAAAAGAGGTGTCGGCGCAGGCGGCGAGCGCGGCCGAAACGTCCTTACTTTCGACGTAATGTTCAAAATCGCCCGTAGTGGTGGCAAGCTTCATGAAAAACACGACCTTTCCCTGATTTCCAGGGTATTTTACCACAAACCACGGCGGGATGCAACCGGAGCATATTTTCGCTTGCCACGGGAAAGGGTTTGTGATAAAATAACGGAAATACAAACGGAAAAGGGAAGGGACAGAAAAATGCTTCTCGGATTTGACATCGGCGGCACCAAGTGCGGCGTCGTTTTAGGCGACGCGGAGCGCATCTTCAAGGCGGAAAAAATGCCCACCGACCGGGCTTTGGGGCCGGACGGCATGCTCATAAAGCTCATGGAAAAGGCGGAAGAGATGCTTCAGGGGGAAAAGCCCGAAGCCATCGGCATCTCCTGCGGCGGCCCTCTGGATTCCAAAACCGGCGTCATCCTCTCGCCCCCCAACCTCCCGGGCTGGGACGAGGTGCACATCGCCGAAACGCTTTCCGAACGCTTCGGCTGCCCGGCGCATCTGGAAAACGACGCCAACGCCTGCGCGCTGGCTGAATGGCGCTACGGTGCGGGCAAGGGCAGCGAAAACATGGTGTTCCTCACCTTCGGCACCGGCCTCGGCGCGGGCCTCATCTTAAACGGCAGACTCTATGCCGGCACCAACGACATGGCGGGCGAAGCCGGCCACATCGCCCTTTCTCCCTTCGGCCCGGCGGGCTACGGCAAGGCCGGCTCCTTTGAGGGCTTCTGCAGCGGCGGCGGCATCGCTCAGCTCGCGCGCACTCTCGCCGAAGAATCCATTCAGAACGGCGTCCGCCCGCTCTATTTCCCGACGCCCGAAACCGAAATCACGGCACGCTCGGTCGCGGAAGCCGCCAAGAAAGGCGACCCGACGGCTTTGAAGACCTATTCCCTCTGCGGCGAAATGCTCGGCAAGGGACTTGCCATTCTGGTCGACCTCTTTAACCCCCAGGTCATCGTCATCGGGAGCGTTTTCGCCCGCTCGGAAGAGCTCCTGCGCCCCTCAATGGAAAAGACGCTTCAAAAAGAGGCGCTTCCCCGCGCGCTCGCGGTCTGCGAGGTGCGTCCGGCCTCTCTCGGCGACTCGATAGGGGATTACGCCGCATTGGCCGCGGCCATGAATAACTGATAAAGAAGGAAAAAACCTATGTCCGAACTCTATACCCGTTATCCCTCTCTCAATCCTTGCAAAGAGGATATTGAAAACGCGATCAAGACCATCATCGCCTGCTACGAAAACGGCGGCAAGCTCTTATTATGCGGCAACGGCGGAAGCGCGGCCGACTCTCTGCATATCGCGGGAGAATTGATGAAGGGCTTCCTCAAAAAGCGCCCGATGAGCGAGGAAAAACGGGCGGAAATGAAGAAAAATGCGCCGGAGATCCCGGACGAGATACTCGATAAACTGCAGGAGGGCCTCCCGGCTATCGCCCTAATGGACAGTGCCGCCCTCTTCACGGCCTTCTTAAACGACGTCGATCCCGATCTGGTCTATGCCCAGGGCGTGAACGCGATGGGGCGGGAAGGCGACGTCCTCATTGCCATCTCCACCTCCGGCAACGCGAAAAACTGCCATGCGGCGGCCTTGACAGCCAAGGCCATCGGCATGAAGGTCATTTCCCTCACCGGTGAGGGCGGCGGCAAGCTTGCAGGTACAGCGGACGTCGCCATCTGCGTGCCGGAAAAGGAGACCTTCAAGGTGCAGGAGCTGCATCTCCCGGTCTATCACGAGCTCTGCGCCCGCACCGAGGAATATTTTTACGAGAAATAATTAAAAATTAACGGAGGATAGATCATGCTTATCAGCGAAGAACAGAAAAGACGCTACACCGCGTTCTGGAACCGCGAAGCGACCGACCGCGCCTGCCTCTACCTCACAAGCTGGGACGGAAGCGCGGGTTTCCCCGGCCCGAAGGACGTCGACCAGCAGTGGGGCGACATGGAATACCGCGAAAAACAGGCGGTCTACAACATGACCCACACCAATTTCCACGCCGAGGGCTTCCCGTCGGTCTTCACCAACTTCGGCCCCGGCAGCCTTTCGCCCATCATCGGCGGCAGCTACAAATTCGCGCCCGCGACGGTCTGGTTTGAAAATCAGCCCTTCTTCGCGGAGGATTGGGAGACCCGTCCCACTCCCGCGATGAACCGTGAAAGCAAAATGTATCAAATGATCGAGGACATGACTTCCCGTCACCTCGGCCACAAGGACCTTTTCTTCACCTCCATCAGCGATATCGGCGGCACCTATGATGTCCTCGCGGCTCTCCGCGGCACCGAAAGCCTGCTTTACGATATGTACGATAACCCGGATGAGATCAAGAAGCTCCGAAACGAGGTCGCGCCGCTCTGGAAGGAATACTATCTCGAATATGCCCCGCGTCTCATCAAGGAGCAGGGCTGCATGACCTCCTGGATGCCGATCTGGTCGGATAAGACCTATTATCCGCTCCAGTGCGACTATTCGGCCATGCTTTCGCCCGAAATGTTCGGCGAATTCATCCTTCCCGACCTCAAGTTTCAGACCGAATACATGGACAGAGCCATCTATCACCTCGACGGGCCGGGCGAACTGCCGCACGTTGATCAGCTCCTCTCGCTTCCGCGCCTTTCGGCCATCCAGTGGACCTCGGGCGACGGCAACGACCCCGTCACCGATCCCCGCTGGTATGATCTCTTCCGCCGCATCCAGGCCGCGGGCAAGGGCATCGTTCTGCTCGGCGCCGACCCGGCGGGCCTTGAGACCCTCTTCAAGAACGTCAGCCAGCGCGGCTTCTTCATTTCCGCGGGCGTGCGCGACGAACAAGAGGCAAACGAGATCGTCGAGATGGCGAAAAAGTTGAATTTCTGAGGAGAATAAAATTATTTTCGCCAAAGGCTTGCATTTGCGCATCTGATATGCTATAATAATCGGGCGTTGAAGAACGCCCCATGGAGAAGTACTCAAGTGGTGAAGAGGCTCCCCTGCTAAGGGAGTAGGTCGGGTGACCGTCGCAAGGGTTCAAATCCCTTCTTCTCCGCCAAAAAGCAAAGGCACCCTTTCAGGGTGCCTTTGCTTTTTGACTTTGAATTGAAGGGATTTGAACGGGCGTGTGCAAGAAAACCGTCCGGTGGACGGTTTTCCCACGCCCTGACCGAGCCCGCAGGCGAGAATTCAAATCCCGCCTTTATCCCACAAGGGGTGCCTTTGCTTTTTGTCTTCAAATCCCTTCTAATAAGTTTAAGCCAAACGTGTAGGGGCGGATGCCTACATCCGCCCGCGTAATGGATAATTACAGAAACCTTCGGGTCGATGTGGGCATCGACCCCTACGAACGTTCATCTTAAATTAAACGAGTTTTGTTTTTGACGTAAAAAAGGGATTTGAACGTGGAGGTCTTCTTGAATGACGCGATCTGTTCCCGCTCGCCGACGTTCTCGCCGGTAGCGTTGAAGATCAATTCCGCGTCGGTCGGGTTACGGAGGGAAGGCTTTGTGTTCTCTTTTTCAAGAATCTCGTCCTGCAACTGTTTGGGAAAATACTTGAAAAGGTTCTCATCCGTAGGCTTGACAAAACGAAGAAAATCCGCTACACTAATATTGAACGAGTGAGAGTATCCGGCAACGTCTTTATTGACATCCGTTTGCTTTATGACCTCGTTCTTTTTTATACTCTCTAAAGTGACTGTCACATAGAGAGTGTTTTTTTGTCCGAAAATTCCTTAGTATTGACGAAATCTTCAGGCTGTGATATACTTCTTGTAGTAGAACCATTCGCGTTGATATTGCCCTCGTATTGGACTTGGGTGATGCCTTGCGCGTTTGGTTCTATTTTTATGCCATAGACGAAAGCGCCGTCGAGACGATCTTAGTGGCTTATCTGCGTTCCCGCCATTGAAACGATACGAATATAGAAAAAATAGGGGCTGTAAAAAAACTCATGAAGCCTTGTCACTCGTGCGCCAGCGTCAGCAATGTTGGCGCACGAATTCGTCTTTTTACCGAAAAAACGGATTGCCACGACCATCCTGCGGGGGTTAAACCAGTCCGCAGACTGGTTTATAGTCTCGCAATGACAAGTGAGTTTTTTACAGCCCCATCCTGTATCAGAGATTTGCCTTGATCTTTTCGATGATCTCCGCGTATTCCTCATCTGAAAGGAGCTTCGCGGGCTCGGGGTTCATCTGGAACATGGAGCCGAAGGCATAGCCGCCCTCGTATTTCGGCACGATGTGGCAGTGCAGATGGTCGCCGAGGTCATTGAACATGCCGTAATTGACCTTTTTCGGGGCGAAGGCCTTCCTGAGCGCATTCCCGACGGTCTTCATGTCGGAAGCAAAGGCGGCAAGCTCCTTTTCGTCGAGATCGTGGAGCTCGTTTGAGTGCTCGCGGTAGGCAATGACGCAGCGGCCGGGGTTGGATTGCTCGCGGTAGAGGTAGAGCTTGGAGGCCGTGAGGTCGCAGATATAGATCATCACGTCGGTGACTTCGTGGTTCATCGTGCAGTATTTGCAGGTTTGACTCAGCATAAATTGACCCTCGTTTCGTTTGTGATGACCTTATTGTAGCACCGCCGTCGGGGCTTGTCAACGCCGGGCGCGGGCTTGTAATTTCGGAAGAGCCATGTTAAAATAAAAGTGTTCCGAAAGTCTCGGGGAGAGGAGTATTGCCATGATCTATCGTTTGGAAAAAGGGGATAATTACCGCGCACTGCCACTTGAAGACGGGGATACGGTGCTTTTTCAGCGCGGAAGCGTGATCCATGACCTTCTCGACACGGTGCCGGGCGTTCATTACGGTGCGTGGGGCGAGGGGGATGCCCCGGTCATCTCCGGGACCGACGACGTAAGCGAGCCCTCCTCTTGGAAAGAGGCCGGGGAAAACGTCTGGAAATGCGTGAAAGCCATCCGCGCGGACGTCGGAAACCTCGTTTTCAACGGGACAGAATGCAAGGCCACGCTCCGCTGGGAGAAAAGTGATCTCTCCGGGGAGGGCGATTTCTTTGACGAAAGCTTCGGAAGAGGCTTTGGCGAGCGGGGAGAGGACGCGCTTTACCTCTTTTCCGAGGGGAATCCGGGGGAGAAGTATGAAAAGATCGAGACGGTGCCCTTCGGAAACCGCAAGCTTGCCGAGATACGGGACGGCGTGACCTTTGAGGATCTGACCTTTTTCGGCGGCCTCCACGGGGTGCAGGGCGCGGGCGACAACGTGACCATCCGCCGCTGTCATTTCAAGGCCATCGGCGGAAACGTGTGGAATAAAGAGCGGCGCATCCGCTTCGGGAACGGCATCGAATTCTGGGATCGCGGCGATCATATCACGGTGGAAGACTGTGATTTCAAGGATATTTACGACTCCTGCGTCACCTATCAGGGCTCCAAAAACTGCCTCCCGACGCATGGATTCATCTGCCGGAGAAATCACTTTGACACCTACGGCATGGCGGCCTTTGAATACCGCGACAAAATGCCGGTCGACTCGACCTTTGAAGACAATATCTGCGAAAACGCGGGCTGCGGCTTTGCCCTTTTGGGGGAGACGCCGCCGAGAAATTCGGAGATCTGGCCTCAGCCGATGGGACACCACCTTTTCTTCTGGCGGATGCCTCTTCCGACGCCGGGCGGCAGACTATCGGTGAAAAACAACCTCTTCGGCCCGGCTCCGAACGGCGCGGCGGTCTATGCTGTCATCGCCAAAGAAGCCGAGGAGCAGATCATATATGAAAACAACCGCTATACGGGGAAGACTCTGCTTTAAGAAGCGGAGGAGACGACCCTCGTCCGTCATTTGCTTCGCAAATGCCACCTTCCCCCATGGATGGGGAAGGCTTGATAGGTAGTATATTATAGGGAGGATCATCATGCTGAATACAAGACTGGCGGCGGTATTCGCCGCGGCGGCAGGCGCGGGGGCGGTGTACCTCGGCGCGCACCGGCTTTTCAACCGGGTGCTGATCGGTATGGCGCTGGATCGGGAGGAGCCTGCCCTCATGAAAAAGGCGCTGCCGCTCCTGAGCGGCGGGCTGAGCTTCGGCGGCGACCACGTCGACAAGATGAAAAGCAAGAGAGAAGAGATCCTCGCGGAGGCGCATGAGGACGTGGAGATCGAAAGCTTTGACGGGATCAGGCTCGTCGGGCACCTGTATAAACGCGAAAACGCCAAACGCGTACTCATCGCCATGCACGGCTGGCGCTCAAGGTGGCTTTATGACTTCGCCGCGATCTGGGATTTCTGGCGCGACGAGGGCTGCACCGTTTTGTGCCCCGAGGAGCGCGCGCAGGGGGAAAGCGGCGGAGATTACATGGGCTTCGGTCTGCTTGAGCGCTTTGACTGCCTGGACTGGGCCAAATGGGTCGAAACGAACGTCGCGGGAGGCCTGCCGGTGTATCTCACGGGCGACTCCATGGGCGCGGCGACCATCCTGATGACCACGGGTTTTGCCGATCTTCCGCGGTGCATCCACGGCGTCATCGCCGACTGCGGCTTCACCAGCCCGAAGGCGGAATTTGAGCACGTCGTCGAATCCAACCTCCATCTGCCCTTTGTGACGCATGAAAAAGAGGCCGACCGCATGTGTAAAGCGCGCATCGGCATGACGTCCGACGCCTATTCCACCTTAGAGGCCATGAAGACCAATACCCGTCCCATCCTCTTCATCCACGGCACCGACGACCATTTCGTCCCGGCGCGGATGAGCGAGGAGAATTACGCGGCCTGCAAAGCGCCGAAGGAGCTTCTTTTGGTGGAGGGGGCCGACCACGCGCAGAGCTACATAAAGGATCAGGAGCGCTACGAGGCGGCGGTCAGGGAGTTCTTTGAGAGGTACGATTACGGGAAATGGACTTGCGAGAATAAATAAAAAGAAGCGCCGCTTTCACAAGCGGCGCTTTCTGCCTGTCGAAAAAACTCTTCCTGTCATTTCGAGCCGGTGGCACACCGGCTGTGGGTACAAACCAGTTTGCGAACTGGTTTGTTGAAATCCGTTTTTCCTTCAAATAGAGACGAAATTGT
>JAKSPX010000044.1 GCA_024404415.1 Clostridia bacterium
CAACGGGATCAAAGACCTCTTGATATCTCTCATATTCCTCGCGGGGCATATCGTAGCGGGCGAAGACCTGCTCCTGCAGACCCGCCACGGCGTAGATGCCCCAGTGGATAAACATACCGAATTTGTTGTCGTTCATCATCTATTTTTCCTTTCAGAAGGCCATTCTCGCCCAGCCCTCGCCCGCGATGGGCGGGAGCCCCAGCATTTCGCGGCCGAGGGAGACGTAATAGCGGTAATTTTCGATCGGCACACCGTTGGGGATGCGGTGGTCGAGCGCAAAGACCGTACCGCCGTGCATCAATTCCGGGACGATCTTCTTTTCAAGCTCATCGCGGATGGCGGCCTTGTCTTTCCTGAGGACGTGCTTGTCGATGCCGCCCTTGAGACAGAGCGATTTCCCGTACTTTTTGCGGAGAGACACGATATCCATACCTCCGGCAGGCTGGCAGGGATGGGTGCAGTTGAGGCCGCTTTCCACCAGCACGTCCATGACCGGCGAGATATCCCCGTCACTGTCCTGCGAGAAAAGGCGGGTGCCGCAGGCGCGGGCGGCGTCAAATACCTTTTTATAATAGGGGTAGAAAAATTCCCTCACCTGATTGGGTCCGAAAAGCGGGCCGTCGTTCCCGGCCATGTCCTCAGAGAAGGCCACACAGTCGATGGGCATGACCTCGCTTACGTTTTCGATGACCTTAATGGTCGTTGCGGCGAAGGTATCCAGCATTTCATGCAGCATCTCCGGCTCCTCATAGCAGGCGACGCAGAGTTCTTCCTCGCCCATGAGCTGGCGCGGCTCATTAAAGGCGCCCGGCAGCCACAGAAGCGAAAGGCCGCCCTCATCGCGCTCCTTTTTCTGCCCGGCAAGCTTTTCAAAGTCGATGCGCGCATCCGAGTAGGCATACCACCCTTTGACCTTTTCCCAGTCATCCGGCCCCTTGACCGGATATCTGACCGGCAGGGCAATGGTGGCGCTCTTTTTGTATAAAAGCGTCTCACGGCCCATGTAGTCAATGCCGCGCGTCTCCTCGGGCGTGTCGGAAAGGATCCTTTCCTGAAGGCCGGTCACCGCGCCCGTCTTAGCCGCCGTGCGGACCACCGGGACGTAATCCCAGTCAAAAGCCTGCATGGAGATCTCCTTTTCGCTCGCTCCCTGGCTTCTCCACTCCTCTTCCAGAATGTGCAAAGGCCCGAAGAGCTCGGAGAACATCTCCCTCCCGGTGTCTTCAAACAATGCGTGTGCGATATAGCGTTCCCGATCCCAGCGCATAGTGTCTTCCTCGCTTCCTTCCTGATGATTCTATTCTATCACATTCCGACACGAATTGCACATCTTTTATAAAAAAGTGGCTGTAAAAAACTCGCTTGTCATTGCGAGACCATCCCGCAGGATGGTCGTGGCAATCCGTTTTTCGTTAAAAAAGGCGGCCCCCTGCTCAAGCATTGCTGACGTTTGAGCAGGGGTGACAAGGCTTCATGAGTTTTTTACAGCCACTTTAGTGGTTTATCGGTATTTTTCGTCGAGCAGCGCCTCAAGGGAGGCCATGGTCTCCTTATCCGGCGTGGGTGTTTCGGCAAGCGGGAAGGGAATGCCGAGCGCCTGGTATTTTTCGACGCAGAAATTGCGGAAGGGCAGAAGCTCGATCTTCTCTACGCAGGTATGCCGCCTTGCGACTTCGTTAAGCGACGCGACCGACGCGGGGCTGTCGCTTTTCCCGGGGATGATCACGCGGCGGAACCAGGTCGGAATGCCTCTCTTTTCAAGTTCCCCGAGGAACTTTTCGGTCGTTTCAAGGCTTCCCTTTGTATAGAGGCGGTATTCCTCCTCGGTCGGGTACTTGTGGTCAAGCATGACAAGGTCGGTAAACGCAAGCAGCCTTTCCACATCCTCATTCCAGAGGCAGCCGGAGGTATCCAGCGCCGTGTGGATGCCGTGTACCTTGAGTTTTTCGAACAATTCACAGACGAACGCGCTCTGCAGAAACGGCTCGCCGCCCGAGACCGTGACGCCGCCCTTGCCGGCGAAGTAATTCCTGAAGCGGAGGATCTTTTCGACCAGCTTTTCGCTTTCGATCTCCTCCCCGCCCGCCACGTCCCATGTGTCGGGATTGTGGCAGCAGATGCACCGGAGCGGGCAGCCCTGCATGAACACGACCGCGCGTACGCCCGGCCCGTCCACCGTGCCGAGACTCTGGAAGGAATGGATGCGTCCCTTCATGTCAGATGGCCGTGTGGAAGGTGCGCATGATGACCTCGCGCTGCTGCTCCTTGGAGAGGCGGACGAAGTTCACGGCGTAGCCCGAGACGCGGATGGTGAGGTTCGGGTACTTTTCGGGGTGATCGTAGGCGTCCAGGAGCGTTTCGCGATTCATGACGTTGACGTTGATGTGGTGGGCATTGTTGAGGAAATAGCCGTCGAGGATGGAAACGAGGTTGTCCACACGCTCCTCATCGCTTCTGCCGAGGGCGTCGGGGATGATGGAGAAGGTGTTGGAAATGCCGTCGGAGGCGGAGGAATACGGCAGCTTGGAGACCGAGTTGAGGGAGGCGAGAGCGCCGTTGTGCTCGCGGTTGTGCATCGGGTTGGCGCCCGGGGCGAAGGGTTCGCCCTTCTTGCGGCCGTCCGGGGTGGAGCCGGTCTTCTTGCCGTACATGACGTTGGAGGTGATGGTGAGGGCGGAGAGGGTGTGGCGTGCGCCGCGGTAAGCGGGAGTCTTCTTGAGCTCCTCGTGGACGCGCACCAGCATATCCTCGGCGATCTCGTCGACGCGGTCGTCGTCGTTGCCGTATTTCGGGAAGTCGCCGATGGTTTCAAAGTCGACGATCATGCCCGATTCATCGCGGATGGGCTTGACCGTGGCATACTTGATAGCGGAGAGCGAGTCGGTGATGACCGAAAGGCCCGCCACGCCGAAAGCCATCAGGCGCTCGACGTCGGTGTCATGAAGGGCCATCTGGGTCTTCTCGTAGGCATATTTATCGTGCATATAGTGGATGCAGTTCATGGTGTTGACGTAGAGGCGGCAGAGCCACTCAAGATAGATGTTGAATCGCTCCATGACCTTGGTGTAATCCAGCACCTCGTCCTCCATCGGCCCCATCTGCGGCCCGATGTGGGTGCCGAAGACGTTGTCCACGCCGCCGTTGATGGCGAGGAGGAGGAGCTTGGCGAGGTTGGTGCGCGCGCCGAAGAACTGCATCTGCTTGCCGACCTTCATGGCCGAGACGCAGCAGGCGATGGCGTAGTCGTCGCCGAACTGCGAACGCATGAGGTCGTCGCTTTCGTACTGGATGGCGTCGGTGTCGCGCGAGACCTTGGCGCAGAATTTCTTGAAGGCCTCGGGAAGGGCATGGCTCCAGAGCACAGTGAGGTTGGGTTCGGGGGCGGCGCCGAGGTTATAAAGCGTATTGAGCATGCGGAAGGAGGAGCGGGTGACCAGCGTCTTGTGGTTGAGGTTCATACCGCCGATGCTCTCGGTGATCCACATGGGGTCGCCGCCGAAGAGCTCGTTGTATTCCGGCGTGCGCAGATGACGTGCGCAGCGGAGCTTCAGAACGAGGTCGTCGATCAGCTCCTGCGCCCCGGTCTCGTCCAGGATGCCGCGCTCCATGTCGCGCTCGATGTAGATATCAAAGAAGGTGGAGGTGCGTCCGAAGGACATGGCCGCGCCGTTCTGTGCCTTGTTGGCGGCGAGATAGCCGAAATAGGTCCACTGAATGGCCTCGCGGGCAGTGGAAGCGGGGCGGGAGATGTCGTAGCCGTAGAGCTTGGCCATTTCCTTGAGCTTGCCGAGGAAGTTGATCTGCTGGTAAAGCTCCTCGAGGAGGCGGACGTTGTCGACGCTCATGTAGTTTTCGCCGACCTTTTCCTTGTCCTTTTTCTTTTCGGCGATCAGATAGTCAATACCGTAAAGCGCGATGCGTCGGTAGTCGCCGATGATGCGGCCGCGGCCGTAGGCGTCCGGAAGGCCGGTCAAAAGGGCGCAGTGACGCGCCGCCTTCATCTCGTCGGTGTAGACGCGGAAAACGCCGTCGTTGTGAGTGGTGCGGTAGGTAAAATACTCTTCGATCTTGTCGGAGAGCTTGTAGCCGTAGGCTTCGCAGGCGCTTCTTGCCATGCGGATGCCGCCAAAGGGGTTGACACCGCGCTTGAGCGGCTCATCGGTCTGTAAGCCGACGATGAGGTCCTCGTCGATGAGGTAGCCCGGCTTGTAGTTGCAGAGAGAGGAAACGGTGGAGGTGTCGACCGAGAGGACGCCGCCGCGGTCCTTTTCCAGCTCGCGCAGACGCTCAAATTCCGCGAGTGCTTTTTTGGTGCGGTCGGTCGGCCCCTTCAGGAAGGAACCGTCGCCGGTGTAGGGCTTGTAGTTCTTGTCGATGAAGTCGCGCACATTGACGCCGACCTGCCATTCGCCTTCGACAAAGCCGGTCCATTCGGTAAATTCCATAAAGCTCACATCCCTTTCTTTTTCAAAACAAAAAAGGGCAACCCTGAACGCACGCGCAGAGTTACCCAGACGGTCGGTAAAATATATCCGCGGCGATGCACTGTGTCAATTCACATTCCGTCAGCACCGGGGGATCCGTTTTTTCATCAGCCTTCCCGACTTTTCGGTCGGCTTACAAGGCTATTGTAATCCCTTTGGTACGCTTTGTCAAGCTGACTTTTCGCATATTTTCCCCCTAAAAACCCAAAGGATGTTGTGGGCTTTGCCCACAACATCCTTTGGATGGTTTCAGGCCGCCGCCTTCAGCATATCCCCGATGAGGATGCCATATCCCTCGCGGGGATCCGAGATCAGAACGTGCGTCACCGCGCCGACCAGCTTGCCGTCCTGCACGCTGGGGCTTCCCGACATGCCGCGCACGACGCCGCCGGCTCTGTCCAAAAGCGCCTTGTCCTTCACGCGGAAGCTGATGCTCTTGGCCGTGTCCTCTTCCTCCCCGACCCTCAGGATCTCGATGGCGTAGCGCCCGCATTCTCCCTCGGCCACCTCGGAGAGGATCTCGGCATGGCCGGGATGCACCTCGCCTCTTTCCGCCGTTTCAAGCGCCTCTCCCTGAAAAAGCGCCTCGTCCGCCCTGCCGAACACCCCAAAGGGCGTATTTTTCTCGGCCGTTCCGACGCTTTCCCCGACAATGCTGCCGCGGAGCTCCCCGGCCTCTCCGCGCGTTCCCTTCCGGACCTCCGAAAGCGTCACGTCGAAAAGCTCTCCCCCGTCAAGGCAGGAATCGCCGGATTTCCCGGCGTGGATGCCGTGGCCGAGCGCCCCGTAGCAGCCGGTGGCGGGATCATAATAGGTGACGGTGCCGATGCCCGAGATCTCCTCGGTGGCAAGCACGCCGAGCCTCACCTGCCCGCTCGCCGTATCCAGCGCGGGCGTGATCCCCAGCGTCATCTCGTGCCCGGCGCGAAGGATGGTCACCTCCGCGTCCCCTGCGCCTTTTTCCGCAAGCAGGGCATTGAGGTGATCGGTCCCGGTCACCTTCTCCCCGTCCAGTGCCAGAAGCACGTCTCCCTTCAGGATCCCCGCGTCCTTTGCCGGGCTGACCCTGCCCGATTCCCCCTGAAAGGTATCGAGCTCTTCCACGATGACGCCCTCCACGTCCAGCACGATGCCGACCGCCCGGCCGACCGGCACCAATTCCTCTCCTGCGGCAAATGCGGCAGGCGACACGAGGCACATGAGGGCTGCCGCCGCCCATAAAATCGGTTTTTTTCGCTTCATTTCCTTTTCTCCCCCTGCGGTCACGGACCGCCATGCTATCATGCCCGTCCGTTCAAAGAAAATGAGACGCAGGTTCTTGCAAAATAACCACATCTTTCCGCCATTCCCCTCTTGCATTTTTCTTTCAATCAGGATAAAATATTACCATAATTTATATGAATTATTATATTATTCAGGAAGGCGCTGTGGTACAATCAAATCATGGAGAACGTTATGAATCAGTATAGGCCGTCGATCTCCGTCGACGCGCTCCGGGAGCGTTACGCCGCCCGCATTTCCGAGATCGCCCTGGCGCTCGGCTCCAACTGCGTCCTTCTGACGCTGGAGGGCGTGGTGTGCTGCCGGGTCGACCCGGTCGGCACAGTGAACCAGACGCCGCTCCACCCGGTCTGTCCCTTTTTCAAGGAAGCCTCTGATAAAGTCATCCTCAGCCGTTCAGCCGAGCTGGTGACCTGCCAGGCGGGGTATCTCTTCGCCGTCGCGCCGCTTTATTCCGAATCAGGCGCCGATGGGATCGTTTTACTGGGGCCATTGTCCCTTTCCGACACGCTCCGGTGCCCGCGCCCCGAGGGCGGCATCTGCTCGCCTGTGCGCCGCACCACGCGCGCCCGCGCCGACGCGGTGACCCATCTTCTCAACATCGTCTCCTCCGAGATCTCCGACCGCGACGCCGCTGAAAAGCTCGCTTCCGAAAAGCGTTTCGGTGCGCGCATGGAGATCGTCGCCGGGATGAACGCCATCCGCCGTTCGGGCAAAAAGGATGCCTATCCCGCCAAAATGGAGGATACGCTCTCGGAAGCCATCGCCTCCGGCGACGTCGACAAGGCGAAAGCCACCTTAAACCGCATTCTTTCCTATGTTTTCTACGCCAGCTCCACCGCAAACGACAGCGACCTTGTCCTGACGCGCCTTATCGAGCTTCTCACCGTGATGTCGCGCGCCGCCATCCGCGCCGGAGCCGACACCGCCTACTGCCTCGACCTCAACGCCGCAAGCGTCCGCGACGCTGTAAGGCAGTTCGGACACGAGGCGCGCATCGAGGATATCGCCGTGTGGTTAAGCGACGTTTTGGAAAAATATACCGTCGTTCTGACCGATCTCGGCTCCACAAGACACGCCGATATGCTCTCCGCCGTGAAAAATTATATTCTTTCCAATTATATGCACAAGCTGACACTCGAAGAGCTTGCCGAGCAGGTCTTCATTTCCCCGACCTATCTTTCCAAAATTTTCAAAAGCGAGGTCGGGATGCCCTTTGTCCAGTACCTCAACCAGATCCGGGTGGAGCAGAGCAAATATCTGCTTCTTTTCACCGACAAGCCCATTTCGGAGATCTACTCCCTGACCGGCTTCGAAGACCAGAGCTACTTCACCAAGGTCTTCCGCAATATCGTCGGCGTATCTCCCGGCAGGTTCCGCGAAAGCGCGGGACGTCTTGATCAGTCGTCAATCGCAAAATAAAAATATATAAGGAGAAAAAGCATCATGATCCTCGAAGAAATTTCTCTCGCCCTGCAGGCCGGCCGTTCCAAGCTGGTCGTTGAAAAGGTCAACGCCGCTCTTGCCGAAGGCATCGACGCCTCCACCATCCTCAACGAGGGCCTCCTCGCCGGCATGAACGTCGTCGGCGAAAAGTTCCAGAAGAACGAAGTTTACGTCCCCGAAGTTCTCGTCGCCGCCCGCGCCATGAACAAGGGCACCGACATCCTCAAGCCGCTCCTCGCGGACGCCGGCGCTGAGCCTCTCGGCCGCGCCTGCATCGGCACCATCCAGGGCGACCTGCACGACATCGGCAAGAACCTCGTTCGCATGATGCTCGAAGGCAAGGGTATTGAAGTCATCGACCTCGGCGTTTCCGTCGATCCTGAGACCTTCATCAACACCGCCATCGAAAAGAACTGCGATATCATCTGCTGCTCCGCTCTTCTCACCACCACCATGGGCCACATGAAGGACGTCTGCGACCTCGCCACCGAAAAGGGCATCCGCGAAAAGGTCTTCATCATGGTCGGCGGCGCGCCTGTCACCCAGGCTTTCTGTGACCAGATCGGCGCTGACTGCTATACCTCCGACGCTGCTTCTGCTTCCGACAAGGCGGCTGAGTTCCTCCGCGCCAAAAAAGCATGAGTGATCTCGCTTTTGAAAGAGCCGCTTACGTTCTCGCAAGCGACTTTATGCCGACCGACGGCAGCACGGACGTCGCCGATCTCCTCCAGAAGGTGATCGACGAACATCCCAACCGCACCATTTTCCTCCCGGACGGCACTTATCTGCTCTCCCATCCCGTTCTGACGCCCGCCAACCCCAAAACCAGCGTCGAGCTGCGTCTTGCGCGCTACGCGGTTCTGAAGGCGGCCGAAAACTGGGATTCCGAAGAGGCCATGATCCGTCTCGGCGCAAAAGACCCCGCCAACGACATCTTTACCGTGGGAAGCTATTATACCTTCTCCGGCGGCGTCATCGACGGCAGCGGCGTCGCCTCCGGCATTTCCATTGACGGCGGGCGCGAAAGCGGCATCCGCGACGTCTCCATCAAGCATACGCAGATCGGCCTCCACATCAAGTACGGCGCCAACAGCGGTTCCTCCGACGACGACATTTTCAATGTCCACATTGTCGGCAGCGGCAAACCGGATTCCATCGGCGTACTGATCGAGGGCTTTGACAACACGCTGACCAATATGCGCATTGCCAACGTCCATGAGGGTATCATTTTGCGCGGTGCCGGCAATTCCATGCGCAATCTCCACCCGCTTTATACCTGCGACTACACCGATTACGAGAATTCCTGCGCCTTCCGCGACGAGATCGGCAACAACTGGTATGATTTCTGTTACAACGATCAGTTTGCCACCGGTTTCTATTTTGGTGAAGGAGCTCTCAGCATCATGCAGAACTGCTTCTCCCTGTGGTATTCCCCCCGCGGCAACATGCAGAACGTGGTAAAATGCAAAGGCGTGTTCCGCTCGGCATTCGAAAACCTCCGCGTCGGATTCCACAACGACTCCGATCCCGCCTGTAACTCGGTCCTTCTGGCCGGGAAAGACGGCGGTGATGGCTTCTTCAGACGCCCCGTTTTCGATCCCGCGCGCATCAAGGAAGACGATCTCTTCTACCGTCACATCGTCAAATAACACGATAGGCAAAAGGGGCTGTAAAAAACTCACAAGACCCTGTCATTCCGAGCCAGCGCCGCAGCGTTGGCCGTGGG
>JAKSPX010000045.1 GCA_024404415.1 Clostridia bacterium
AGCGCTACATCGCCAAGAACAACATCCAGCTCTACACCATCAACGCCATCGACCTGGCCATCCAGATCGGCATGGGCAAGAGAACCAACACCATCCTCCAGTCTGCCTTCTTCACCCTTGCGAAGGTCATGCCGCAGGAAGAAGCCATCCAGCACATGAAGGATGCCGCGACTAAGTCCTACCTCAAGAAGGGCCAGGATATCGTCGACATGAACCACAAGGCCATCGACCTCGGCGCTACCGCGTTCGTTAAGATCGATGTTCCGGCCGACTGGGCCAATGCCGAAGACGAAGCGGACAACACCGTTCTCGAAGGCAAGCCGGAGCTTGTCAAGCAGGTCAAGAACATCATGAACCCCGTCGGCAAGATGGATGGCGACAGCCTCCCGGTCTCTGCCTTCGTCGATCATGTTGACGGTCAGTTCGAGCAGGGCGCCGCTGCCTTCGAAAAGCGCGGCATCGCTGTTTCCGTCCCGACCTGGGATGCTTCCAAGTGCATCCAGTGCAACAACTGCGCGTACGTTTGCCCGCACGCCACCATCCGTCCGTTCGCTCTCACCGAAGAAGAAGTCGCTGCCGGCCCCAAGGGCATGAAGGTTGCTGACGTCAAGGCCGGTAAGGGCAAGGGCGTTTACAAGTACACCATGGCCATCTCCCCGCTCGACTGCATGGGCTGCGGCGTCTGCATCGGCCAGTGCCCGGTCAAGGCGCTCACCATGGTCCCGCAGGAAGGCGAGCTTGGCGAACAGGCTTCCTTCGATTACTGCGTTGCGAAGGTCTCCGAGAAGAAGGATATGCAGGACAACACCGTCAAGGGCAGCCAGTTCAAGAAACCGCTCTTGGAGTTCTCTGGCTCCTGCGCCGGCTGCGCCGAAACCTCCTACGCTCGCCTCGTGACCCAGCTCTTCGGCGACAGAATGTACATCTCCAACGCTACCGGTTGCTCCTCCATCTGGGGCGGCCCGGCTGCTACTTCCCCGTACACCACCGACAAGAACGGCCACGGTCCGGCTTGGGCGAACTCGCTCTTCGAAGACAACGCCGAACACGGTCTCGGTATGTACCTCGGCCAGAACGCCATCCGCGGAAGCCTCGCTGACAAGGCCAAGGCTCTCATCGCGGTTGAGTGGACTGACGCTGACCTCAAGGCTGCTGCACAGGCCTGGCTCGACACCATGGCTGACGGCGAAGCCAACGTGGAAGCCAGCAAGAAGTTCGTTGAAGAACTCGAAGCTTCCGTGATGCCCGGCTGCACCTGCGACGCCTGCGTCCTCGGCCGCGCCATCCTCGATCAGAAAGAATACCTCTCCAAGAAGTCCGTTTGGATCTTCGGCGGCGACGGTTGGGCTTATGATATCGGCTTCGGCGGTGTTGACCACGTTCTTGCCTCCGGCAACGACATCAACATCTTCGTCTTCGATACCGAAGTTTACTCCAACACCGGCGGACAGGCCTCCAAGGCTTCCAACATCGGTCAGGTCGCTCAGTTCGCGGCTGCCGGTAAGGATGTTAAGAAGAAGAGCCTCGCTGAGATCGCTATGAGCTACGGTTACATTTACGTTGCTCAGGTCGCTATGGGCGCCAACCCGGCACAGACCATCAAGGCCATTGCCGAAGCGGAAGCTTATCACGGCCCGTCGCTCATCATCGGCTACGCCCCCTGCGAGATGCACTCCATCAAGGGCGGCATGGTCAATTGCCAGAAGGAAATGAAGAAGGCTGTTGACTGCGGTTACTGGAACCTCTTCCGCTTCAACCCGGATGCTGAAGCCGGCAAGAAGTTCACCCTCGACTCCAAGGCCCCGGCGGGCGGTTACCAGGAATTCCTGATGAACGAAGCCCGTTACAGCCGTCTGACCCGTGAGTTCCCGGCCCGTGCAAACGAGCTCTTCGAACGCAATGAGAAGGCCGCTATGGAGCGTTGGGATCATCTGAACAGACTCGTGAAGATGTATTCCGAGGAATAATCCACAAGCGATAAACAAAAATGCGGAGCGTGCCGAAAGGCACGCTCCGTTTTCGTTAGGAAGCAGACAAAAAATGAGGCTGCAGCAAAATACTCCATGATGTCATTCTGACGACCAAAGGGAGGAAGAATCCTGTGCTTGGAGGCACAAAACGCCTCTGCGGACGGGATTCTTCACCCCTGCGGGTTTGGAATGACACGATAAGTGATTTTGCTGCAGCCCCAGGGAAAACTAACATTATGCCAGCGGCAGTTCAAAGAAGAAGGCGCAGTAGACGCCCTTTTCGCTTTCGACGCGGATATTCTCACCGTGCTTGTTGATGATGGCCTTGACGATGTAGAGGCCGAGGCCAAAGCTCTCGCGGTCGATGCCGCGGGACTGGTCGGCCTTGTAGAAACGGTCGAAAATGAAAGGGAGCTCCTCTTTGTCGATGCCGTTGCCGGTGTTGTAGATCTCCACGGCGGCCTTGTCGCCGCTCTTTTTCAGGGTCAGGCGGAGCTTGCCGCGGAAGAACGCATATTTGATGGCGTTGTCGATCAGATTATAGAGGACCTGGACGATGGCGTCCTCGTCGGCCCGAACGGTGACGGGGTTGTCAGGGATATCCACCTCGCAGGCCAGCGCCTTTTTGTCGACAAGCTGCTCAAATCCGAGGAAGGTACGGCGCAACAGTTCGCCGAGGTCAAACTCGGTCAGATGCAGCTCCTTTTCGCCGGAGGAAAGGCGGGAGGCGAGGAGAGTCTGCGAGACCATGCGGGAGAGGCGGCGCGTTTCGTCGGAGACGAGGAGCAGATAATCCTTTTGACGGTCGGGGGGAATGGTGCCGTCCAGTATGCCGTCCACGAAGCCGGAAATACTGGTCATCGGCGTTTTCAGTTCGTGCGTGACGTCGGTGATGAACTGCTGGCGGGTATTCTCGGTTTTTTCAAGGGAGAGCGCCATTTCGTTGAAGGCGCGGCCGAGGGCGGCGATCTCGTCGCTGCCGCGGATGTTGACGCGGGCGGAAAAGTCGCCGCGCGAGAAGGCTTTGGCGGCGAGGGACATGTCGTTGATCGGCTTGACGATGCGTTTGGTCATGAAGTAGGCGAGCACCAGCGCGATGGCCAGCGACAGCGCAAGCGAAATGACGCCCATGAAGCCGATGTCGGAGGCGGTGCCGCGCAGGAAGTCCTTCTGCGTGGAAAGCAGGACCACGCCGTAAAAGGCCGCCTGATCGTAGGAGAACACCGGAACGCCCACCGTGTAGACGTTGAAGGGGTAGTAACCGTGCAGGGTGCCGACCTCGGAGTAGGTGCCGTCCGCAATGACACGGTCGATGATCTCCGACTCGATGCACTCGGTTTCCTCACTGGAATAGGTGTAGGAGGACATGATCTCCTCAAAATGCTCTCTGCCGGCGCGGAAGAGGATCTCGCTTTTGGAGTTGACGATCATCACCTGAGATTCGGATTCCTCCGTGACGCTCAGAACGATGTTGGAGAGCATGTCCAGCGGTGTGGAGGGATCGGAAAAATAGAGCGCCATAGTGTAGGCGATGCGGTCGGCGTCCCGCTTGAGAACGCCGCGCGTCTCGCGCTCGGAATAGGAGAAGACCTGCGAGAAGAAGGTGATCATGATGATGGCCACGCAGCAGAGAAGGATCAGGAGTATGCGGGAAAAGAGGCGGAGATACAGGTTTTTCATAAATCAAGAAGCTCGAATTTGTATCCGACGCCCCAGACGGTCTTGAGGATCCACTTGCTGCTCACGCCCTCCAGCTTTTCGCGCAGACGCTTGATGTGTACGTCCACCGTGCGGGAGTCGCCGGAGTATTCAAAGCCCCAGACCTGGCTCAGAAGCTGCTCGCGGGTGAAGACCTTGTGCGGGTTGGAGGCGAGGAAGTAGAGAAGCTCGATCTCCTTCGGCGGCGCTTCCACCAGACGGCCACGGATCATGAGCTGGTAGCTGTCCAGATCGACCATGAGGTTGTCGTAGGTGACGATCTTCTGCTCAACAGCTTCGGTGGGGAGCGAGCGGCGCATGACGGCGTTCACGCGGGCGATCACCTCGCGCATCTCGAAGGGCTTGACGATATAGTCGTCGGCGCCGCTGTCGAGGCCGTTGATCTTGTCGTTGGTCTCGCCGCGGGCGGTCAGCATGATGATCGGCACTTCGCTTTCGCGGCGGATCTCGTTACAGACCTGCCAGCCGTCCATGACCGGCATCATCACGTCGAGCAGAATGATGTGGGGGCGCACGGTGCGGTAAAGGCGCAGGGCTTCACCGCCATCGGGTGCGATGGTGACTTCAAAGCCCTCTTTTTCCATGTAGAGGCGGAGAAGGACGGCAATATTGGCGTCATCCTCAGCGATCAGCATTTTTTTGACCATATAGAAACACATCCTTTTCTTTTCAGGATCATATTAAACCGATTTGGCGCATTCGGCAAATATGCAAGACCTCTCATGCCAATATATTATACAACTTTTTTAAGGAAAAGTATAGCGTTTTCCCTTTACTTTTCTGTAAATTTATGATATGATATCCAAGCGTGCAGCCCCATGGCAAAGTTTACGGATAAAGCTTCCTTCATGGAAGTGTTTCACCCGCCGTTTACCGTGCCGCGCGGGTAAGCATGACAAAAATATTTTTGAAAGGTGAAAAAGCTATGCTCACTCCCGAAATCAAGAAGCAGATCATCGAAGAAAACCGCACCCATGAGACCGACACCGGTTCTCCCGAAGTCCAGATCGCGATCCTGACCTATCGCATCAACGAACTCACCGAGCACCTCAAGGTCCATCCGAAGGACAACCACTCCCGCCGCGGCCTTCTCCAGATGGTCGGTAACCGCCGCAACCTTCTTGACTACCTTGCCCGCAAGGACATCGAGCGCTACCGCAACTGCATTGCCAAGCTCGGCATCCGCAAGTAAAATCTCATCCCAGCCTGCCTGCTGCGCTCCGGCGCAGCAGGCAGCAACATCAATTTTTCCCTGCTTGCCTTTTAGTAGTTGAAAGAGAGACGCGGCCCGCGCCTTTGTTTCAAACGCTAAACGGTGGGTGGGGACACAATCCAAAAAGGAGGATCACCCCCATGTCTGAACACGTTGTTGACATTACCCCTATGAAGTTTGACAGCTTCCGCACCTTCGAACTCAACCTCGGCGGCCGTCTCCTGAAGGTCGAAACCGGCAAGATGGCCGGTCTCGCCAACGGCGCCTGCCTCGTTCGCTACGGTGACACCGCTGTTCTCACCACCGCCACCATGTCGGCCAAGCCGCGCGACGGTATCGACTTCTTCCCACTCTCCGTTGACTTCGAAGAAAAGCTCTATTCCGTCGGCAAGATCCCCGGAAGCTTCCTCAGAAGAGAAGGCCGCCCGGGCGAAAAGGCCATCCTCGCCTCCCGCGTTATCGACCGTCCGATCCGTCCTCTCTTCCCGAAGGACATGAGAAACGACGTCTGCATCAACAACACCATCATGAGCGTCGACCCGGATTGCTCTCCTGAGATCACCGCCATGATCGGCACCTCCATTGCCATCTCCATTTCGGATATTCCGTGGTTCGGCCCGATCTCCGGCGTCGCTGTCGGTTATGTGGACGGCAACTACGTCATCAACCCGACCTCTGCCCAGAGAGAAAAGTCCGAGCTCAGCCTGACCGTCGCCTCCAGCGCGAAGAAGGTCGTCATGATCGAAGCCGGTGCCAACCAGATCGACGAAGACACCATGTTCGACGCCATCATGCTGGCCCATCAGGAAAACGTCCGCATCGTTGAATTCATCAAGGGCATCCAGGAAGAAATCGGCAAGCCGAAGCAGGGCTACCCTGTCGTCGAAGTCGACCACGATATGTACGAAGCCATCGCCGCTTACGCGACCGATAAGATGAAGTACGCCATGGATACCGACGATAAGGTCGTCCGCGAAGAGCGCCTTGCCGAGCTGAACACCGACGTTCACGAAACGTTTGACGAGACCTATCCGGAACCCGAAGCCGGCTCCACCATCGAAGACTGCCTCTACAAGCTCGAAAAGACCGTCGTCCGCCGCTGGCTGCTCGACGAAGGCAAGCGCGTTGACGGCCGTGACCTCCACGAAGTCCGCCCGCTGGCCGCCGAAGTCGGCATCCTCCCGAGAACTCACGGTTCGGGTATGTTCACCAGAGGCCAGACCCAGGTCCTCACCGTTGCCACCCTCGGCACCATTGCCGACCAGCAGCTCCTCGACGGCATCTCCGAAGAAGACACCAAGAGATATATCCATCATTATAACTTCCCGTCCTACTCGGTCGGCGAAGCCCGTCCCTCCAGAAGCCCCGGCAGACGTGAGATCGGCCACGGCGCTCTTGCCGAAAGAGCTCTCGAGCCCGTCATCCCGTCCGAGACCGAGTTCCCGTACTGCATCCGTCTGGTTTCCGAAGTTCTCTCCTCCAACGGTTCCACCTCGCAGGGTTCCGTCTGCGGTTCCACCCTCGCGCTGATGGACGCCGGTGTTCCGATCAAGGCTCCTGTCGCCGGTATCTCCTGCGGCCTCGTCACCGAAGGTGACCGCGAGCTGGTCTTCACCGACATTCAGGGCGTCGAAGACTTCTTCGGCGACATGGACTTCAAGGTCGCCGGTACCAAGAAGGGCATCACCGCCATTCAGATGGACCTCAAGATCGACGGTCTTACCCCGACCATCATCAAGGAAGCTTTCCGTCAGACCAGAGAAGCCCGCTTCAAGATCCTCGACCAGGTCATGCTCCCCTGCATTTCCGAGCCGAGAAAAGAGATCTCCAAGTACGCTCCGAAGATGCTCCAGATGGTCATTGATGTCGATAAGATCCGCGAAGTCATCGGCAAGGGCGGCTCCGTCATCCAGAAGATCCAGGCCGATACCGGCGCTAAGATCGACATCGAGGACGACGGTCACGTCTTCATCTCCGCTGTCAACCGTGACGCCTGCGATGCTGCTTACAAGATCGTCAGCGCCATCGTCAAGGATCCCGAGATCGGCGAAGAATTCTACGGCAAGGTCACTCGCCTCATGACCTTCGGCGCGTTCGTCGAATACGCCCCGGGCAAGGAAGGCCTCGTCCACATCTCCAAGCTGGAAAATTACCGCGTTGCCAAGGTCGAGGATTCGGTCAATGTCGGCGACATGACCTGGGTCAAGCTCATCGAAGTCGATGAAAAGGGCCGCCTCAACTTCTCGCGCAAGGACACCAGCCACTACGTCTCCAAGAAGGACGAAAACAAATAAGTTCAAATCTTAATAATATAAGGGGTAGCCGCGATGGTGCCCCTTATGCTGTAAATTTTCATTGACAAAACGCACGCGGGATGGTATGATAATAACCGCGCGGGTATGGCGGAATAGGCAGACGCAACAGACTTAAAATCTGTCGAGGCAACTCATGCCGGTTCGACCCCGGCTACCCGCACCATGAAAAAAGACGCCGCAAGGCGTCTTTTTTCATCGAAATTTGCCCTGTGGCAAGTGAAATAGCTTTGCTGTGAAATATTTGCTCCGCAAATGTGAAATGTCCGCTCGCGCGAACGCGGGCAAATTTCATTTCACATGCGAAGCGAAGCGGAACAATATTTCACAATTGGCGTGAGCCGATTATTTCACATCGGCGGAGCCGATATTTCACTTGAAAAAGCAATATGTTTTTGATATTCTATATCGGAAAGGGGCGGTACCTTCAATGTCTGCACCCGAAATTCAAAGCCGCATCACCCGCTTTGCCGACGTTCTTGAAAAGGAACTGAACCGTACCGATATATAAGGAGAATACCATGCGAAAAGTGATCGTGATCGGCTGCCCGGGTGGCGGCAAGAGCACGTTTTCCAGAAAACTGCATGACCTGACGGATCTGCCGCTTTATCACCTCGACAGGATGTACTGGAATCCCGACCGGACGAAGGTGGAAAAATCCGTGTTCCGGGAGCGGCTGGCAGAAGTCATCGAGAAGGATGCGTGGATCATCGACGGAAATTACGGCTCCACCATGGAATGGCGTATCGAAGCCTCGGATACCGTCTTTTTCCTGGATTATCCGACCGAGGTCTGCCTGGAGGGCATCCGGACGAGAAAAGACAAGCCGCGATCCGATATGCCGTGGGTCGAGACGGGAGACGACGAGGAATTTCTGCAGTTCATCCGGGATTACCGGGAGGAAAGCCGTCCCAAGGTCTTAAATCTGCTTGAAAAATACCCGGACAAAACGGTGTTCATTTTCCACGCGCGGGACGAGGCGGACGAATTTTTGAAAAATCTGAAATGACAAAGAGGGACTTATATGCTTGTCAGAAACTATCGTGAGAGCGACGTGCCGGAAATGGTGCGCCTCTGGAATCAGGTCATTGAGGACGGAGAGGCGTTTCCTCAGGAGGAGTGCCTCACGGTGGAGGGCGGCAAGAGCTTCTTCGCCGCGCAGACCTATTCTGCCGTTGCGGAGGATGACGCGGGGCGCGTCGTGGGGCTTTATATCCTGCATCCCAACAACGTCGGAAGGTGCGGCCACATCGGAAACGCGAGCTACGTGGTGGAACGCGGCGAGCGCGGAAAGCACTTCGGTGAGGCACTGGTGAAGGATTGCCTTATCCAAGCCAAAGCGCACGGCTTTTCCCTCATGCAGTTCAACGCCGTGGTCGACGCGAATGTTCACGCCCGACACCTTTATGAAAGGCTCGGTTTTGTTGTCCTCGGGAAGATCCCCAACGGCTTCCGCATGAAGGACGGGCATTTTGAAGATATCTGGCTTTATTATCACGAATTATAACATAACTTGAAGACATCTATGTGAATGTAGTGATACAGAGTTTGAAAGTAGGGTCGACTCACGAGTCGACCGCCCTTCCCGGCACAGAGATGACCGATGGGGAATAATCGCAAGACGGGAGTTTCGGGCGATCGCAGATCGCCCCTTGTATAATAAGGTCAAGCAAAAAAGTGGTATAATAGAGGGAG
>JAKSPX010000046.1 GCA_024404415.1 Clostridia bacterium
GTGCCGCCGTGGGTGACCCAGGCGACTTCGGGGGCGAAGCCTTCGATGTGATCCTTTTCCTTCTGCAGGAGCGATTCGGGGATGAACATGGGCATATAGACGTTCTGATGCCCGGTTTCCTTGAAGCGCTTATCAAATTCCGCGCGGATGGCTTCCCAGAGGGCGTAGCCGTAGGGGCGGAAGATCACGCAGCCGGCGACGTTGGAGTAGGAGACCAGTTCTGCCTTGAGGCAGACGTCGGTATACCATTTGGTAAAGTCCTCTTCCATCGGGGTGATCTGTTCAACGAGTTTCTTGTCAGCCAAAATACACCATTCCTTTTTTCGTCGGTAGAATGATAGTATTTTACCCTATTTCCCCACTAAAGTCAATGGAAATTCTGACAAAAAGCGGCTACGCCAGAAGATAAACTACATTCATTGCGGCAAAGCCGTGTACGCCGAAGAGCGAAAGCACCGCGACGGTCAATGGGTTTATGCCGACGGAAATTCCGTACGAGGCCGCGACCAGGTTATAGAGCCGGAGAAAGACCAGAGAAAATGCGACGTTCCTGACGATGCGGAAGAGCGGCTTCACGGGGTAGCCGATGAGGTAGAGGAGCGTGACGAAAAGGGAGAAGAGGAGACCCATGGAGGAGAGGGTCTCACGCGCGAAGGCGGAAAGGTGCATAGAGGACCTGTCCTTTCGTGTGGGATCATATCCGATCCTATGCGGAAGAGCGGCGGAATATTCACCCGTCGCCAAGCGCCTTCCGGAGGGATTCCAACGCCCGTTTTCTTAGGCGGGAGACCTGCACCTGGGAGACGGAAAGGAGCGACGCGGTCTGCACCTGCGTCAATCCGCGGTAAAAGAGGCAGTCGATCACGCGCCTTTCCCGCTCCTCCAGCCGATTCACCGCGTCACGGAGAAGGAGGGCGTCAACGGTGTGCTCGTTCTCTTTTTCATCGGCGAGGAGCGAGCCGAGCGTGGCCCCATCCTCGCCGATCTCCCGCTCTAAGGAATCGACGCCCGCGAAGGCAAGCTCGGTCTCGGCGATCTCCTCGGGGGTGAAGCCAAGTTCTGATGAGAGCTCGGATAAGCGCGGCGGGCGGCCGAGGCGGGCGGAAAGGGAGGCTTCGGCGCGTCTGACCAGCCCGGCCCTTTCGTAGACTGTCCGCGAGACGCGGATCATGCCGTCGGAACGCAGAAAACGGCGGATCTCGCCCTCGATCTTGGGGACGGCGTAGGTGGAAAAGGCCGCGCCGTAGGAAACGTCAAAATCGCAGACTGCCTTGTAAAGGCCGATCATGCCGACCTGAAAAAGCTCCTCCGGGTCGCCTCCGCGCCCGTAAAAGCGGCGCACGATGGCGTGGACAAGGCCGAGGTTGGCCTCAACAAGCGCACCGGCTGCCGCACGCGAGCCTGCCTGCGCCTCCACGAGCAGGGCGGAGGAGAGACTATCCGCGCCCATGGCCGATGAGCTTGCGCATGGTGACCGAGGTGCCCTTGCCGGGGTGCGAGACTACACGCAGGGAATCCATGAAGTTTTCCATGATGGTGAAGCCCATGCCGGAGCGATCATCGCCGCCGGTGGTGTATGTAGGGGTGCGGGCGAGATCCACGTCGGCGATGCCGCGGCCCTTGTCGCGGATGGTCACCGAGAGGGAACTGTCGTCATAGAGCCTGAGGGTCATTTCGATCAGGCCGAGGGTGTCGGGGTAAGCGTGTACAACGGCGTTGGTCACAGCCTCGCTCACGGCGGTGCGGACGTCGCAGAGCTCCTCAAGCGTCGGGTCGAGCGGCGTGACGAAGGCGGCGGCGGCACTCCGCGCGAGCGATTCGTTGACGGAGCGGGAGGGGAAGACTAATTTCAGGGAATTTGTCGGTTTCTTTTTCATCTCGGTCTCCTTTCATGGTGCGGTCAGGCGGTCAGATCGACGATGCGCTCCACCCCGGCGGCGGAGAGCAGGCGGCGGACGGCGGGCGGAATGGCGCGGAGGGAGAAATCTCCGCCCTGGGCGTGCATCCTCTTGTAAAGTGAGAGGATCAGGGCGATGCCGGAGCTGTCCATAAAGCTGACGTGCCCCATGTCCAGCGTCAGGCGGCACGGCATGGTCTGATCCAGCCAGGCGTGTATCTCGGCGATGCTCTCCCGCGCGGCGTGGTGATCCAGTTCACCGAAAAGCGCCACCTCTACGCCGGTCGGCGCAAATTTATATTCCACTCTCATGGCTTTCCTCCTTTGTGATTTGTATCCAGTATATCCCATTTTTGATGAAAAATACGTCGGATTTGGTTTGTGCACCAATACTTATAAAGCTTTCCCTGTCTGCGGGGGCGGCGCACAGACTCATCCAGGCATAAAAAAACACCCGCTGAAGGTTTTCAGCGGGTGCGAGTGAGTATATGAGGTGGAAAAAATCAATCCTTGTGTATGGCCATGTCGCCTGCTTTGATCCATCCTGCCTTGCGCAGGACGAAGTCGAAGAGCAGGGTGAGGATGGCGGGGAGCACGACGTGCATCAGGATGATCTCGACGGCGAGCAGGACGGGGCTGACCGAGCCGGACATGGCCTCGATCGCGCCGAACTGGCCGACCAGGCCGCTGGTGCCCATGCCTGCGCCGACGGCGGTGTTGGTCATTTTGAAGACGCAGGTGGAGATGGGGCCTAAAACCGCGCCCGCGAGGGTGGGGGCGATCCAGATCTGCGGGCGGCGCATGATGTTGCCGAACTGCAGCATGGAGGTGCCGATGCCCTGCGAGAGAAGCCCGCCGAGGCCGTTATCCCTGAAACTCGCGACGGCGAAGCCGATCATCTGCGCACTGCAGCCGACGGCCGCCGCACCGGCGGCGAGACCGCTGATACCGATGGAGACGCAGAGGGCGGCGGAGGAGATGGGCGCGGTGAGGGGGAGGCCGGCGGGGACGGCGACGGCGAGGCCCAGCGGGAGGGGAGCCCACTCGGTGGTGGTGTTGACGAATTCACCGAAGGCGGTCATGAACTGGTTGAGGTAGGGTCCGATGAAGAGGCCGACCAAACCGCCGGGGACGATGGTGAGGAGCGGCGAGAGGACAATATCCAGCTTGGTGCGGCCCGCGATGAGACCGCCGATCTCCGCTCCGACCACAGCGGCGGCATACGCGCCGATGGGGCCGCCGCCCGCGGCATAGGCGATGGCGCCGACCGCGACGGAGGAGAAGACCACCAACGGTTTGTGTCCGAGGCCCCAGGCAACGGCGACGCCGATGGCCGCGCCGGTGACGACCGAGCCCGCGCCGGTGACGGTGGCAGCGAGATCGGATAAGACCGAAAGGCCGGGGATGCGGCCAAGCTGATTCAAAATGGTCGCAATGATCAGAGAAGCGAATAGGCCGAGCGCCATGGCGCTCATCGCGTCAATGAAATAACGCCGGAAAACGCGTCGGATGAAACCATCCTTCGACTCTTTTCTGCTTTTTGCCATGAAAGGCTCCTTTCGTAGGCGTCAGGTTCCCTTTCTGCGGTCGAGCATTTCCACAAAGAGGGCGGCTCCGGCCGTGAGAAGAAGCGAGACGCAGGGGATGAAGTTGACAAACTGCCGGTTCTGGAAGGTCAGACCGAGGAAACGGATGCCGACGCCGGTCGTCGCCGTCACGAAAAAGCGCGAGACGGTGGAAGCCAGAAAGCCGGAAAGGTTGTTTACAGTGGAATAGAAAGCTATGTAGCTGGTCTGATTGGTCTCGGGGATCCCCATATAGGGGAGATTGGCAAAGACGAGTGTGATGCCCGGGGCGAAGAAATAGGCGGAAATAGCTGAAACCGGGTATAAAAACCAGTGCGCCTCGGTGGTGAAGGCGTTCAGGAGATAAGGCGTGAGGTATAAGGCTGTCGCGATGGCGAGCGTTTTGAGCCAGGAGGTGCGGCGGATGATCTGCGACCAGATGGGGTAGACCAAAAGATAAATGGGTATACTGGCCAGCGTGATGCCGGAGATCAAAGCGTAGGAAAGCCCGACGTCCTCCAGAAGATAGGCGGTGAAATAGGAGCCGGGGAAGTTGGCGCCGAAGCTGTAAATCAGAATGAGCATCACCGTCAGGAGATAGCGCGGCGCCTGGAAGGGAAGGGTCAGCATGGCGAAAGTGCGCAGGATAGAAAGCCCCAAGTACTGCATGCCGCCCGCCTCCATCTTGTCGAGGAAGAAGCTGGCGCAGGTGGCGAGTAACGACGTGATCATCGGGGAGATCATGTTGGTGAGCGAGAAATAGTGCGCGCGTGTCTTATCCGGCAGGTCAGAGACGTGCCAGACCGAGAAGGCCGCTGAAGAGATCTGTACGATGAGCGAGGCGATGAGGTGAACGGCGAGGAAGAGCGCGCACTTTACCTCGGTGGAAAACGGCAGGATGGGGATGATGCCCAGCATACCGATATTCAGTAGGTGATAGATGACGCGCAGGATGAGAAGCAGTTTTTTGCGTTTGGGGAAACGTTCCATGATGAGCGGAGAGATCATCTGCGCAAAGCCTGTGGCCAGGCTGATCATGGTCACGCTGCCGAGGAAACTGTTCTGAGTGGCGGCGTCGGAATCACGCATCATGAAAAGGATCATGCTCGTGAGGAAAACGCCGGAAATCAGGGTGGAAAACATACCGCCGAGCAGAGCCCCTGCGAAGAGGCTGCGGCGTGAGGAGGCCAGCCCGTCATCATCCTCCATAAAGGTCACGCGGATGGCTTCGGAATGGGCGAGGAGGGAGCGGAGCTTATTTGCGAGCTTCATAATTAAAAACCTTCGGCATCATATACTGTAACTGCTTGCCCCCATCATACTGATTTCAAAAGAGAATGTCAAGTAGGGAATTGCAATTTATCGAAAAAAAGTGTATGATAAGGAAGACCCGAAAAGGGAGGCCGCCTTCGGGCGGAAGACGGGAAAGGAGGGGCTTTTTGTGGCAGTTGAGCTTTCAAACAGCGTCCAGAAGCTGAGGGGTATCGGCCCTAAGGGCGCGGAAGCGCTCAAAAAAATGGATATTTATACCTGCCGCGACCTTCTTTACCATTATCCGCGCGGGTATGAGGACAAATCGGAGATCGTCCCGGTGGAGGAACTGTCCTCCGAGGTGGCCAAGGTCGCCGAGGTGACCATCACCTCCGAGGTCAGAAAGATCCGCGTCCGCTCGGGGCGCGTGATCGTGCAGGCTGACGCGGCGGACGACTCGGGAAGCGTCATGCTCTGCTTTTTTAACCAGGAATACATGAAAAACGTCCTTCATCGGGGCGAAAAATACAGAGTCTACGGCAAGATCACGGGCGGCCGCTTTGCCCGCGACATGGTGAATCCCGAGGTGAAGCGCGCGGACGACGAATTCGCGGGCGGCATCCAGCCGCTCTATCCGCTCACCGAGGGCATCCGCCAGAATGACCTCCGCAAGGCCATCCGTCAGGTGCTGGATGAGTCCATCGGGAACGTGACCGACTCCATCCCGAACGGGGTGCGGCAGGAATACAACCTCGCCACGGCGAAATTTGCGCTGGAAAACATCCACTTCCCCACAAGCGAGGAAGCGCTGACGATGGCGCGGAAACGGCTCATTTTCGGCGAATTCTTTACCCTTTCGGCGGCATTGAGCCTGAAAAAGGGCATGAGGAAGGCGGAGGAGACCAAAGGCTGGGATATTTCTCCGGCGAAAGAATTTGAAAAGAGCCTTCCCTTCCGGCTCACCAACGCGCAGAAGCGGGCGCTTGAGGAAATTTTACACGACATTTCCTCCGGGAATGTGATGAACCGCCTCGTGCAGGGCGACGTCGGCTCGGGCAAGACGGCGGTCGCCGCGGCGGCCTCCTTCGTCGCTATTCAAATTCTTCGCTCCCTTCGGCGTCAACTGCGCCCTTCTGACCTCCTCGACCAAGCCCGCCGAAAAGCGGGAGATCCTTGAAAAACTCGCGTCGGGCGAGATCCAATTCATCGCCGCCACCCACGCCATTCTGGAAGAGAGCGTGACCTTCCACGATCTGGGGCTCGTCATCTGCGACGAACAGCACCGCTTCGGCGTGGAACAGCGCACCCGCCTTTCGGGAAAAGGGGAGGGTGTCCACACCCTTGTCATGTCGGCAACGCCGATCCCGCGCACACTGGCGCTGGTGATGTACGGCGATCTGGACGTTTCCGTCATCGACGAACTCCCGCCGGGACGCGAAAAGGTTTCCACCTTCTCCATCGGCGAGGGGCACCGCGAGCGGCTTTACGGCTTCCTGCGCGAGACGGTGAAAAGCGGCAGACAGGTTTACATCGTCTGTCCTCTGGTGGAGGAAAACGACGATCTGGAGCTCCTTTCGGCGGAAAAGCACGCCGAGGAACTGAAAAATGACGTGTTCCCCGACCTCCGTGTGGCGCTTTTACACGGCAGAATGAAGCCGAAGGAGAAAAACGACGTCATGCAGGCCTTCGCCGCCCATGAGGTGGATATTCTGGTCTCCACCACCGTCATTGAGGTGGGCATCGACGTTCCCAACGCCACCGTCATGGTGGTGGAAAACGCCGAGCGCTTCGGCCTTTCCCAGCTCCATCAGCTCCGCGGGCGCGTGGGGCGCGGCGGCGGAAAGTCCTATTGCTTCCTGCTCTCCGACGGGGGAGGCACCTCCGCCGAGAGATTAAAGGTCATGACCTCCACCAACGACGGTTTCAAGGTGGCCGAGGCCGACCTTGAACTGCGCGGGCCGGGCGATTTTTTCGGGAAGCGGCAGAGCGGTCTCCCGGAAATGCGCATTGCCTCCTTCTCAGACGACGTGAAGACACTGGGAATCGCACAGAAGGCGGCGGAAAAGCTGCTCGAGGACGACCCAACGCTTTCAAAAGAGGAAAACCGCTTGCTCCGGCGTGCGGTCGATCAGCTCGCCGAAAAACTGGAAAGAAACTGAATCCAATATAGAAAGAAGAACAACATGAAGTACATCGTCATTCTGGGCGACGGCATGGGCGGCCGCCCGATCGCCTCCCTCGGAAACAAAACCACCCTTGAAGCGGCCAATACGCCACACATGGATAAGCTCGCGCGCGAAGGCGAATGCGGCTTACTCAAAACGCTCATCGAAGGCTACCCCATGGGCAGCGACGTCGCCAACCTCACGGTGCTCGGCTATGAGCCGCGCAAGTATTATACCGGCCGTTCGCCCCTCGAGGCGCTTGACCTCTCGCTGGACGTCGGGGAAAAGGATCTGGTCTTCCGCGCCAACCTCGTGAACGTCTCCGATACCGAAAAACTGGAAGACGCCACCATGGTCGATCACAGCTCGGATAAAATTACCGACGCGGAAGCCGCCGCATTGATCGAAGCTCTCCAGCCCATCCTCCCGGAGGGAATGGAGCTTTACGCCGCGGCGAGCTACAGCAATATCCTTCTCTGGCCCGCTTATCTCAATCAATACGATTACAAGCTCGACCTCATGCCGCCGCACGATATGCTGGAAAAGAATGTCGGCGAGAAGCTCCCCAAGGGCAACGGGGCGGATAAGCTTACCGAACTGACGAAAAAGAGCCGCGAGATCCTCGAAAACCACCCGGTCAACCTCGCCCGCAAGGCGAAGGGCCTCCGCGCGGCCAACTGCCTCTGGATGTGGGGTGATGGCACCCGCCCGATGCTGGATAGCTTTGAGGGCCGTTTCGGCATTAAGGCGGCTATGATCACGGCGGTCCCGCTCCTCGGCGGCATCGGATTTGGCACCGGCATGAAAAAGGTCAAGGTTGAAAACGTCACCGGCGACATCCATACCAACTTTGAAGGCAAGGCCAACGCCGCCATCGAAGCGCTGAAAGCGGGCTATGACTTTGCCTTCGTACACATGGAAGCGCCCGACGAATGCGGCCACGACGGCAACGTCGCGGAAAAGGTCACCTCCATTGAATACGTCGACCGCCGCGCCCTCGGCGTCATCATGGATCGCCTCGACGAGATCGAGGACGAGGTGCGCATCCTCCTGCTTCCCGACCATGCGACCCCCATCGAAGCGCGCACCCACACCTCCGACCTCATTCCCTACGCCATCTGGTCGAACAAAACCGAGCTTCTGCCGCACGCGAGCGCCTATTCCGAAAAGGCCGCCGCGGAAAACGGCCTCCTGATGCCGGAGGGCACCAAGCTCATTTCGCATTTCCTCAATAAATAAAGAATCTCTCCGCTGACCTTTTCCGGCAGCGGAGAGATATTTTATGGAGTGATGTTAAAGGGATAGTATGGCAGCGATCAGAATGCAGATGAATACGAGCGAGGAACAAACGATGGCGACGATCCGCATATCTTTTCTGCGCTTTTCCTTGATGATGGCGAGCAGGCCGGTCGTATATAGGACCGAGACAATCATCGTCCCGACCGCAAAGCCGAAACACACGCCTTTTATAACCTCATAGAGCGGTACGCTCGAGTTGGCGGCATATGACTCCATGAGGAGTGCGATGATGAGGGAAGCCAGACCGATGATGCTGATGATCCGGACTTTTTTCAATAACTTCTGCTTTTCGACGTCGGCGAAGTCAGCCACTTTCTGCAGAGTTTCCTTGGTATTTTGATCCATTTTCTCACTTTTCCTTTCTCCGTCTAAGATCTCACGGATATCCACGTCATAAAGCTCGGCGATGTCGATGAGAAGCGCGATGTCGGGCATATTGCTTCCGTCTCCCAAAGTTAAGGATATTGCGAGTATCTTTGTCTTTTGTCTTTGTTTTGTGTCAATCAATCTTTCCTACAAAGCGGTAGTAAATCTCAACTTCCTGCTCCC
>JAKSPX010000047.1 GCA_024404415.1 Clostridia bacterium
TTTCGTCGATCTTGCCATAGAATGAAATCAATTTTCTTTATATCAGAGATTCCGCTGTCTGGAAATCTTTGATCGCATTTGAAAATAAGCGCCTGGCCTTCCATTGAAGACATATAGCTATAAAACTTTTCTTCAAATTCTGCGTATTTCTGACAGCAGGCTTTTTCACGATCCTTTGCTGAAGCATACGGCGCCCTTATCTGAAAGTGTTTTCCGGTTACTACGCTATCCCAAATGGGAAGCTGAGGATTGATGGTGTGTGCCAATTTGCTGGAGAAAGAGATTTCATACGTGTTTTGTATATGTTTTACACGCTCTATGGCCATCTTAAATGTCATGTTATTTGTATACTTCATTTGCTCCAGTAAATGAAAATAGTGCTGTGCAAATTCATCTGAGTAAAAGCGGCGCATTTGATAGAAATCTCTAAAAACGCTCTGGTACTCTTTGTCGGAAGATACATCCGTTTCATGTAAAGACTTCATGATATATTGATATTTATTGAGACCTGTTTCTATCTCCGGCTTTTGCAGGATTTTCTCCACGTTTTCGATCTGAATCATCTTTTACTACCCCCTATGTAATTTATTTTTAAGAATTATATCACAATCATAGTCCTAAAAACAACATAGTTAATCATATCGCGCAGGCGATATATCATTGACGCCGGTGAAGCGTACTGATATAATAAAGGCGAAAAGTGTTGTTTGCATAAGGAAAGAAACTTGGCGGCCTTTCCTATTTTGCCTTAATAGACAAATGAATTTTTGAATGATATCCGTTCCTTTAGAGAACGGGTGATATATTGCTTCGCAATATGATGTCGCACTGCGTGCGATGATATACGCCTGCGGCGTATGAAGGGACGGAGAAATTCTATGAAAAATAACTATTATGACCCTATGTTTTATATCTGCACGGAGGAGATGCCCTTCACCATCCGCATCGAGACGAACGTGAAGGAGTCGGTCGACCCGAAGGCGCTTTTTGACGCGGCGGAGGAAGCGCTTGTCCGCTATCCGTATTTCAAAATCACGGTAATAAGGGACGGCGAGGAGCTGATCGCGCGCCCGAATCCGAAGCCCATTGCCGTCTACCCGGGGCCGGATGTATATGCCCTCGGGAGCGAGCAGGTGAATGGGCACCTTTTCGCCATTTCCTACGAGGAAAAGCGGATCTGCTTCTATATCTCGCACGTCATCACCGACGGCGGCGGCTTTTTCCCCTTCCTCAAGACCCTTTTGTACCTCTATTTCTGCCGCAGGAGCGGAAAAGCGCTTGACCCCGCGGGCATCCGCCTGCCGTCTGAGCCTTTTTACCCCGATGAGCTCGGAAATCCCTTCCCGGAGGAGGCCATGAAGAAGGCATTCCCCATCGGGAAAGCGAAGAGCGGCCCCTTCTTCCGTCTGAGAGACGGCGGCTATGTGAAGGATCACGAGCGCACCGTCTACCGTTTCCGCCTGGACGAGGCGGCGGTCATGCGCGTCAACAAGACAAGCGACGGCAGCCCCTCCTCGCTTTTCTCCTCTCTGATGGCGAGGGCCGTCTGGAAGCTGCACCCGGAAAACCACCTGGACATTGTGAGCGCCGTTTCCTTCAACCTGCGCCCCGGCCTCGGGAATAAGAATAGCTACCGTATGCTCTCCAGCGCCATCCTTCTGAGGTACCCGGAGAAGCTGAAAGACGCGGACGTCACGCGCCTATGCACCTGCTCGCGCGGGATGGTGACCGTGCAGAGCCAGCCGGAAAACGTGCTGTATCTCGCCGAACAGAAGAAAAACTGGCTGGAATCCATGGAAAATCTCACCCTTTCCGAGAAAAAAGCGATGGTCGGAAAGGCGGCTTTAGCTGACGCGGTGGGCAACACCTTCTCGGTCAGCTACGTGGGAAAAGTCGGCCTCGGGAGCCTTGAGGAGCACATCGAGAGTATGTATAACCTCACCGACGGGTCGACTTATGAGACGGTGTTCATCGAGGTGGCGAGTGTCGGCGGACAGTTTGACATCGCGTTTTTGCAGGGCTTCTCGAGCGACGTCTATTATCGCGCTTTCCTTGAGGAACTCCGGGCGCTCGGCCTGGCGGTCACGGAGGATACCTGCGGTCCCATGGGCACGGCGGAGATGGTGCTGCCGGAGTGAAGGTTAGTGAGGAGTTAGGAGTATTCAGTTTTCAGAAGCGCGATTACGCCATAAGCGATTTAGCACAATGCCTCTTGTAGGGGCGATTATCAATCGCCCGAAAGGTCTTTACATACACGATGTCTTTCGGTGCGCCGGGGACGGCGCACCCTACGCATACATTCTCCATGAACGCACCATCCAGTAGGGGCGACTCAAGAATCGCCCGCCTTTGACGGCGCAGAGATACGTTTCTATGACGGTAAGCTTTCGGTCGATTCGGGAATCGACCCTACAAGAAGGAGCCTGCGTAGAAGATGCACCTTTCCAAATGCACTGCCGGGTAGGGTCGACTCACGAGTCGACCGTTTGGCAAGGATATGCGCCAAGAAAGGCGGCGCGATGTGGGCATCGCGCCCTACGGGTACAGCACTTATTTATATAGCAGAGGCCGCGTTTACACGCGGCCTTTTTGCTTTGCGATATGTCGCAGGCGACGGGAATTCAGAAGAGCAGGGTATCGACTTGGTCTAAGAGGGCAAGGACGTTTTCGAGATAGACGTCGTATTCCTTTTTGACGGCGGGGTCATTCAGATCGCCGCGGCGGACGGTGCGGCGGAGGAGGCGGGTAAAGCCGATGAGGGCGGCCTTATTCGCGACCTCGTTGATGCGCTTTTCGTCCTCGGTGCCGAGGTAGAGGGCGAGGGTGCGGCGCCAGATGTAGGCGGCGGTGTCGAAGGGGATGCCGAGGAAGCGCTCGACCGCGGTGTGATCGGGAGCCGAGAAGCCCTGATAGGCGTTGAAAACGCTGGCCAGCTCCAAGATGGGGTGGCCGTGGCAGAGGGTGTCCATGTCGATGAGGAGCACCTCGCCCGACTGCATCATGACGTTCTTGATGTGATAGTCGCCGTGGAGCATGTGGAGATCCTCCGGGACGTCCTCCACCATCTTCAGAAGCTTTTCGGCCTTTTCTGCGGGCAGATACTTTCCGACGAATTTGGCCCAGCCGATGACCACCTCGCGCTCGTCGGGCATATCCTCGGGGCGCACAACGGTGGAGTGGATCTTTTTGAGAAGATCGACGTAGAGAGTGATGTATTTATCGACGTGCTCCGGGTCGTCCCTGATGAGGCGGCCGAAGGAATCGGCGTTTAATAGCTCGAAGACCGAGCCGTAGCTTTCGCCGACGCGCACCACGTCGTAGGGGATGGCGGTCGGGATGCCGAGGACGAAGGCGCGGCGGGCCAGTTCGCGTTCGCGGCGGATGTCGGGAAGGCTATCCGGGTTATTGTAGACCTTGATGATGGTGTCGGGGTCGAGGCGGTAGACCTTGCCGTTGGCGCCCGCGCCGATGGCCTCACAGCCCTCCACCGAGAGGCGGCGGTAGGCTTTTTCCACCGGGACGATCTCGGTGAAGCCGGTCATATCGAAGATCTCGTAGACCTCGGAGGAGACGTTGATGAGCTTCAGGGTGGGCTCGGCCTTGCGGAGTCTTAAAACCACGCGGAGGCCTGCGCTGGAGATATAGGAGAGGTTTTCAAGATCCATGACCACCTCGTCATGGGGAGTCGACGCAAGAGAAGCGAGGATGTCCTTTTCAACTGCGGCGGCGTTGGCCGAGTCGATGCGCCCCGCGGGGAAGAGGGTCAGGGTATTCTGTTCGGATTTATACGTCAGGTCGCTCATTTTTTACCTCCGAATGTTTTTTCGATCAGCATGGTGTATTCTTCATAGGCTGCCTGCCCTTTGAATTCGGTCAGGTAATCGGCCACGGTCTGGTAATACCAGCGGTGCATCTGGGGATCCTTCTGATTGAGGGCCTGCCAGATGGCGTCGCCCGACTTCAACTGCTCCCGGTAGAAGGAGCGGATGTTGGAGAGCTTGTCCGAAAGCCAGAGGATGCGGGTGCCGGTGTCCTTGGTGTGCTCCAGCATCAGAAGCGACTCCTCCTTGCGCTCCATCCAGGTGTCTGCGGGAGGTCTATCGGAGAGCTTGTGCTCGCTCTCGCTCTGCGCCGGGGCGGCGACGCGGGGGCCGAAGCGGAGGCGGATCTCGCGGGGATCGACGTTGCAATCCTCCACCGTGTCGTGCAAAAGCGCGGCGATGAGGATATCTTCGTCGCTTGTGAGGGTGGAGGCGATGGTGCAGACCTCCAGGGGATGGAGGATGTAGGGGCTGCCTGCAAGCTTTCTGACCTGCCCCGCGTGGGAGGCGGTGGCGAAGGCGATGGCCTGATCCAGTCTTTCACTCATGGTAATCAATCCTTTGCGATCTGTATGGTGATCATATTCATATTATAGACGTAGTTGTAGTCGATCTTGCGCGCGAGCTTCTGCGCCAGTTTCACGCCGAAGCCGCCTACGGGGTCTTTGGAGCGGTCCTCGGCGAGGGGATCAAACGGGGCGGAGGCCATGCGGAGGAGGATGAGGAGCTCCTTTTCAAGGGCGAGCACCTTGCAGTCCATGGGGAGCGGCATCTCGGAAGCCGAGGCGGTGCGCATCGCCGTGGCCAGCTCGTCGGTGCAGAGCGAGGCGTAATAGGCGACGCGGGAGGAGGCTCCCTCGCGGAGGAGGAAGTGGTGGATGTTTTCGGAGAGGCGGCTGACGTCATCGCCCGAATTCCCGACCGTGACGTCTAAAGAGACGGACCTTTCGTCTTTCAGCCCGGGGAAGAGCAGCTCGTCGGCCGTGACGCGGATACTCCGCGTGCGGAGGATACGGAAAAGGTAGCAAAGCACGAGCGACACCACGCCGAAGAGGGCGAGGGAAGCCCACACGCCGCCGTAGCCGTAACGCGGGAGTAAAAAGAGGAGCATGAGGGGGTAAACGACCGAGTCGGGGAGAATGGACGCGGAAAGCGAACGGATGAAGTGGCCGATGTTGTCCAAGTAAGCCGTGTAGAGGTAGACCACGGTGAATAACGGCGCGGGAAGCAGCGAGAAGAGCGACCCGTGGGCGATGATCTGCACAAGCTCGGTGGGGAAGAGGAGGAGCAGAAGCGGAAGGAGGAGCGTGAGCACACCCATCCACAAAAGCGTGTAGAGCATTCCGTGGCCTGCGGCGACCGAGAAGGCGCGCCGGACGCCGCCCTTATCGTGGGTGACGCTGAACATCACGAGCATCGGGATGGCGGCGAGCTCCATGCCTTCGGCGGCGACGTGGGAGAGCGTCCAGACGTTGAAGACCACCGTGTAGCAGGTGAGGCCGGTTTCGCCCAGGACCGAGGCGGTGATGAGGTTATTGATGGCACCCGCGACGATACCGTCGATGAACATATTGGCGCCGGAGGTGATGCCGCTGGAGAAGGTGTCCCAGAAGCGCGACCACTTGAGACCCTCAAGGCGCATTTTCTGCCCGAGGGGGAGCTTGTGATGATGGATGGAGAACTGGCAGAAGGCCAGCGAGAGATAAGCCGAGATCATGGTGCCGTAGCCCAGCGCGCGCACACCGAGGGAGGGCAGGAAAGCCGCAAGCAGCGCCGAAGAGGCGATGTTGGAGAGGATGCCGATGAAATTGGCGATGATGGCGTCCTTCTGATGGCCGTAGACGCCCAGAATGAGGATCATGAGGTGCGCGGCGGCGGAGAGCGGCGGGGCGAGGACCGAGGAACGGAGGTAAGCCGCCGCCTCCGTGCGGAGGGAGGCTTCCAGCGCGCCGGAAAGCGTTACCACGCCCTCGGCGAAGAAAAAGGCGATGAGGGTGGAGAGTAGGCCGATGACGGCGATGTAAAAGAGGCCGACGGTGAAGACCTCGCCCGATTTGCGCCTTTGGCCGCGCCCGAGGGCGGCGGTGTAGGCGGCGGTGGTGCCCGCGACGAAGATGATGAGCAGAGCGTCGGTGACGGTGAGGTACACCGTGGAGACGCCGACGGCCGCGACGTGGCGGGAGGAGAAGAGCGCGGCGGCGAGGATGCTATCCACCAGCGAATTGACGTGGAAGCTCAGAGCCAGAAGAAAGCAGGGCAAAAAGGCCCTGCGGATGGGCTTTTCGCACAGGCGGTTGTTCTCTTCGCGGATGGGGGCTTCCATGGAAGGGCGGTCGTCTCCTTATCTGAAGTTTTTGTGCATGGTAAAGACGTTCTGGCCGTTTTCGTAGACGTAGGTCACCTCGTCCATGGTCTTCTTCACCATGAAGATGCCGAGGCCGCCGATCTTGCGCTCCTCAGCCGAAAGGGTGATGTCGGGATCCGCCCGCTTGAGGGGGTCGAAGGGCATCCCGCGGTCGGTGAAGCGCAGGGTGACGCCCTCCGGGTCGGCCAGAATGCCGAGCTGCATGAGGCCGGGCGCGCCGGAATAGGCGTAATGAGCGATGTTGACGAAGGTCTCCTCCACCGCGACGCTGATCTGCATGACCAGCTTCATGGGGCATTCGGCCTTGTCCAGTTCCTCTTCCACAAAAGCGAGAACGTCCTGAAGTGAGGCATCCGTCGCGGGGAATTCTTTTACAGTCATTCCGTTTCCTCCTTTTGCGTGTTTATAATTGAGAAGCAGCATGGTGATGTCGTCGAACTGTTCCGCGCCGTCAGTGAACTCGTCGATGTTCCGGCGCAGAGCGGGAAGCACCTCCTCCACCACGTCGGTGGGGTGGGTGTTGAGAAATTCCAGCAGGCGTTCCTCGCCGTAAAGCTCGGTCTTGCCACGGGTGGCTTCGGTGACGCCGTCGGTGTATAAAAAGAGGCGGTCGCCGGGGGAGAGCGTGAGGTGATTTTCGCGGTAGCGCACGCCGTCCATGCCCGCCAGAACAAAGCCCGGGCGGGAGCGGAGGTAGCGGAAAGCGCCGTCGCCCTCGCGGATGCAGGGCGGGTTGTGCCCGGCGTTGACGTAGGTCAATTCTCCCGATTCGAGGTCGAGCACGCCCATCCACGCCGTGACGAAGAGGCTGGTTTCATTCTCCTCGGCCAGCATGTGGTTGACCTTGGTGAAGACCTCGGCGGGCGTGAGCCCGGCCTGCGCCTGATTCTTGATGAGCGTCTTGGTGATGACCATGAAGAGCGCCGCGGGCACGCCCTTACCGGAGACGTCGGCCACCACGACCGCCAGCCGGTGATCGTCCAGCATGAAGAAGTCGTAGAAGTCGCCGCCGACCTCCTTCGCGGGGTGCATGGTGGCGAAGATGGAAAATTCGTCGTGGTCGGGGAAGGGCGGGAAGACGGTGGGCAGCATGTGCGCCTGAATGTCGGTGGCAAGCGAGAGCTCCGCGCCGATGCGCTCCTTTTCCCGGAGCGAGGCGGTCATCTCGTTGATGCACACCGCCATGTCGTCCATTTCATCCCGTGTGCCGAATTCCAGAGGCTCCTCCGGGAAGACCCCGGTGCCGATGCGCTCGAGGTACCCCTTGGCCTTGTTCATGGAGCGGAGCCAGCGGTAAATGATGATGAGGATGCCCGCCGTGGCGAGGATGAGCAGCACGAAGACCGCGTCGAAAATGCGGACGTAGACCCGCACGCCGGCGCGCTTGAGCTCCTCCACGCTGTGGCCGACCGCCACGACGCCGATGACGTTGCCGTCCGGCCCGATGAGCTTTTTGTAGAGGCAGTAGATGTTCCGGCCCTCGACGTCGGCGAAGCCCTGGTAGGTGTGGTGGGTGGCGAGGTGATCCGAGACCTTCTTATCCATGTAGGTGCCGACGATGAGGTTGCCGTCCGCGTCCCGGGTGGAGCCCGCCGCGCGGACAAAGTCGGTCACGGGCGAGGAGCGGGCGTCGACCTCTTCCAGGATCTCGTCCGAAACGAGGTAACGGGCGATGAAGGTGTAATAATAGGTGCCGGTCTTGTCCTCTAACTGCTCGAATTTCTTGGTCGAGGCGCCTCTGGTCGAACCGTCGCCGATGCGGAGGCCGCCTTTATAGAGGGCGTTGTTTTTGACGTGCCAGTAGCCGTCCGAGAGATAGTCCTCCAGGTACTGGATGTCGGTGGCCTCCTTGGAGGCCATCATTTCGGTGATCAGCTCGTCGATGGTGGAGGAGGCGATGGAGCTGATGGCCGCGAGCAGACAGCTTCCGGCGATCAGAAAGGCCAGCGCGATCTTGGAGCTGACCGACCGCAGCGTGAAAAAGCGCTTGAGGCGGTACTTGGTTTGCGCATCCATGGCGGGTGCTCCTTCTGTCCGACCAGGCGGACGTTTCTACTATCAAAGATGAGCCGGGTAGACCCCGGCTCATGAAGGGATGACGGAATATTCAGCGGATGGTGAGGATATCCGAGAAGCCGGTGATCTCAAAGACCTCGCGGATGTCGTCGCAGACGTTGGTGATGATCATTTCGCCCTGCTTGTTCATGATCTTCTGGGCGGAGAGCAGCACGCGAAGTCCCGCCGAGGAGATGTAATCCAGCTTTTCAAAGTCGAGGGTCAGAAGCGTGACGCCCTCGAGGGACGCCTTGAGCTCGTTTTCGAGCATCGGAGCGGTGGTGGTATCCAGACGGCCTTCCAGCGCGAGGAGGAGGGCGGCTTCGTTCTGAGTCTTGTTGCTGGTCATAAATCTTGGCTCCTTTATATCGTATTCGTATTTTTCGGACGCTTTATGGGGGAGATCGTCC
>JAKSPX010000048.1 GCA_024404415.1 Clostridia bacterium
CTTCATACTCCTTTCCGTCCCATGTGAAGACCGGCGAATCCGAAGCAAAGGTCAGTTCCGTCCCGTCACATAGAAGCATTCGGAAGTCAAATCCCTCCGCCTCGCCTTTCAGAAGATAAGGATCGATCCTCTCATCCCATTTTTCAGCGGAAGTCGCCACCCAAAAACAATCATAGCCGTCATACCCTTCTGCCGCAAAAGCCAAATCTTCGAGGTCGAGTGCTCGGAGGTCGGAATGATTGGTCAGATACAAACGGGTGTACCTGTCCCACGGGTCACTCCCGCGGATGACCTGCATGTGGGTATAATGTCTTGCGATTGTCTCTCCGTTCCACGTCATGTAGCCGACGCTTTGCGTGACTTCATAAGTGCCGTCGGTTTTTGCTGCGACGTCAAAGATAACAGGGGCGGAGTCGATGGAGGGAGAATAGAAACGTATAGTGGCTTCCTTACCCTCCGAGCCAAGTTCCAGAAAACGCAGCATCAGGTCACGGTATTCTGTCGGGGCATCACTACAGACAATGCAGCCGTCTTCCCGTGCCTCTTCCGGCGAGTAACCTCTATGTTCCTTTACCAGTTCTTCCAGCGGCATGTAGTCCGGAAGTTCGACTCTGATCTCTTCCGTTTCGCTCTCGCTTTCACTCTCCGGCGCAGTCTCGCTTGCCGGTTCTGTCAGAGCCTCGCTTGTGGTCTCTTCCGGCACTGTCTCGCTCTCATCCGCCTTTTCCCCACAGGCAGCGAAAAGGAGCGCCATCAAAAGAAAGACGGCGATCAGCCTTTTCAGTTTGCGGTTTTTCTGCAATTTCATCATGCGGAATTCCTCCCTTTTTTGAAATATACCTTATACTCAGGTACATTACTATTATATTAAGAGAAACACGAGCTTGTCAAGGCCGCATATTTGTGTTTTACTCTGTTATTCTGCGATTCCGCTCTGTATTGACAAACTTTTTTCTTATGATACAATAAGTGAAAGAAAGAAGGCGGTTGATTTGACGAAAGACGAACTGAAAAAGGGCTTTGAAGCGCTCGGGCTTCATAAAGGCATGAAAATCATCGTGCACTCCTCGCTTTCCAGCTTCGGCTACGTGGAGGGCGGCGCGGACGCCGTGATCGACGCACTGATGGAGATCCTGACCGAAGAGGGCACCCTCATGATGCCTTCCTTCAATCACGAAGCGCCCTACAACGTCGGGAAGATTTTTGACGTGCGCGAAACGCCGACCACCAACGGCCTCATTCCCGACACCTTCTGGCGGCGCGAGGGTGTTTTCCGCAGCATCAACCCGACCCATGCCTTCGCCGCGTGGGGCGACAAGGCCCAATATTACACCGAAGACCACCAGAAGACCTCCGCCATGGGCGAGGGCTCGCCGCTCGACCGCCTCAAAAACGACGGCGGCTACTGCCTGCTTCTGGGCGTGGATTACACCCGGAACACCTTCCACCACCACGTTGAGACCATGGAGGGTGCGCCCTGCCTCCGCACGCGCGGCGAGGAATACCCCGTCCGCCTTGCCGACGGCAGTGAAGTCATGGCACACACCTGGTCGTGGAGAAACGGTTTCTGCCCCATCGACGACGCGGCCGCCTATGCGCCTTTGATGGCCGCCATTGACCGCAAAGGGAAGGTCGGCGACGCCGTCTGCACCCTCTATAAGCTCTCGGATGGCTATGAGATCATCTCAAAGGCACTTCTTCAGGGGCTGGAAGGGGCGCTTCCCTGCTCCCGCTGCCTTGTCCGCCCGCGCATCTGCCGCTGGACGGTGGAAGATAAATAAAAAAACGTGGCTGTTCCGAACGGAGCAGCCACGATCATTTTTACAGTTTATAACGCCGCCTTGATGCACATGGCCATGGAGACCGCACCCGCGTCGGGCGTGCCGAGGCTTCTGTCGGCCTGCGGACGCGCTCTGCCGATCTTCGGGAGCAGTTTGGCCGTCTCTTCCGCCGCCTTTTCGGCAACATCAGAGGCGATTTTCCAGGCCTCATAAAGGCCCTTGCCCTCGCCGACCGCTTTTCCAAGACTCTCGGCAAACGGCAGGAGAGCATCCAGCATGGTCTTGTCGCCCGGATTGGCGTGTCCCAGCTCGATCATGCGCGCCGCGACCGCCTTCACCGCCGCCGGGATCAATTCTGCCGGGTAAGCATCCTTGTCGTCGCCGAGCAGCGTGCCCGCCGCCTTGAGACCCTCACCCCACAGAACGCCCGAGGTACCGCCCGCCTTGGAGGCCCAGGCGTTACCGGCGGCGATCACCACCGAGCCGACGCCCGCGCCGGCTTTTTTCGCTTCCTCAGCGGCTTCCACCGCGACGGTCAGGCCCTTCACCATGCCGCGGCCGTGGTCGCCGTCACCGGCCACCGCGTCGATGGAGGCAAGCTTTTCTTCATTTTCCACAACGGCCTTTTTGGCCTTTTCAAGCGCCGTATAGAAGACTTCCGCCGCTTTCACCGCCGCATCGGAGCCTTTTTCGTATTTCACCCCCGCGTCCGCCGCCGTCACGACGCGGCGCGCGCCGGTATTTTTCTGCACATTGCCGCACTTGAAGGAGGGGGTGTCCGCCGGAGCCAGCCAGCATTCCTCCAGCGCTTCGTCAAGGAAGGTGACCGTCAACGCGATGCCCGCCATATCGAGGCTGGTGACGAATTCGCCGACCATCGGTTTCACCAGCTCATAGCCCTTTTCCTTGAAGAGAGCTGAAACCGTCTTCCAAACGACGAAAAGTTCTTCATATTTGGTGCTTCCGAGGCCGTCGAGGATGACGCCGACGCGATTGCCCGCGCCCTCCGGCTTTTCGTCCAACACGCGCTCGACCAGAAGCTTTGCGATCTCTTCGGCGCTCACGAGGTCGCTTTCATAAACGCCCGCTTCGCCGTGGATGCCCTGCCCGACCTCCATCCTGCCCTCCGGCACATGGAAGAGAGGCTCCTTCGCACCCGGCATGGTGCAGCCCTTGAAGCCGACGCTCATGGTGCGGGTGAAGTCGTTGGCGTGGATGGTCAGGGCTTCCACCTCGTCGAAGCTCTTTCCGGCGGCAGATGCGGCTCCCGCCACCTTGAAGACCGAGAAGGTGCCCACGTTGCCGCGGCGCTTTTCGATCTCGTCCTTTTTGGCGCTGGCCACGTCGTCGGTGATGTAGAAGGTGCGGGCGTCGATGCCCTCCGCGATGAGACGGTCACGGGCGAGGTTGAAATTCATTTTATCTCCGGCGTAGTTGCCGCCGATGATGAAGATGCCGCTGCCGTTCTCGACCGACTTTGCCACGTTGTAAACGTCGTCGGTGGAGGGCGAGGTGAAGACGTTGCCGACCACGGTCGCGTCCATGAGGCCCTCACCGGTGAGGCCGCTGAAGGCCGGGTAGTGTCCCGAGCCGCCGCCGTTCATAACAGCCACCTTGCCCTTGGGCGTTTCGGTCGCGCGGGCGACGCCGCCCGGCACTTCGACGAGATATTCCGGGAATGCCGCCGCGTAACCCGCCAGCATATCCTCTCGGAAGGTCTTGGGATCGTTAAATAACATGGGTTCTTCCTCCTGTTTGATTGAATTTTCGTCTATGATATGGTAAAATAGCTTACAAAAGAAAAGGATCCCGGTGTTTATCTGTTTTTCAGTATATCACATACATTTTATAAAATCAAAGAAATTTCAGAGAAAAGAGGCATTTTTATGGCAAAATATACCGACGGCTCGACGCTTCTGGTCGACGAATACCTGCGCGTCAAGCATCCCCTGCGCTTTGATGAAAACGGGCACTTCCGTGTGCTCTTTTTGGGTGACCCGCACGGCGGATTTGATATGCACCCACAGGTCAAACCGGCGCTTGAGACCGTCGTGGCCGCGGCCAAACCCGACCTTGTGCTCTTTCCCGGTGACCTCGCGGGCTGTCATATCGGTGTGAGAAACGAAAAAGAGCTCCGCGATTACCTTGATTATCTGATGGAATACCTCGAAACAAATCACATTCCCTGGGCGCACGTTTACGGCAACCACGACGACAACCTCGGCCTCCCCAACGACGTTCAGGAGACCATCTACGAATCCTACGAGTGGTGCGTCTCCAAGAGAAGCCCGGAGGATATCGACGGCGACTCCAACTACGTCCTGCCCATCCTCGCGCACGACTCCGACGAGCCCTTGTGGAACATCTGGGCGCTGGATTCTCACGACGACAACCGCCGTTTCCTCGAAAGCTACGGCCTTGACCCCTCCATGCCCGTCCGTATGGTCAACCACTTCGGCGACGGCGGCGGCAACGACAATCCGCACTTCAACCAGATCGCCTGGTACGTGAAGACCTCCGAAGCCATTGAAAGGCATTACGGCCGCAAGGTGCCTTCCATCCTCTTTGAACACATGCCGCTTCCCGAATACAGTCTCATCCCCCGCAACCCCTACATCACCCAGATGGATGGGGACTACCATGACCAGATCTGCTCCAGCGAATTGAATTTCGGCCTTTTCGCCTCCTGCCTCCAGCGCGGCGACGTGAAGGGCATTTTCTGCGGACATGAGCATATCAATTCCTTCACCGGCGTGTATCTCGGCATCCGCATGAGCTACGTCGGCGGCATCAACTACGAATGCGGCTGCCGGGACGACGTGCGCGGCGGGCGCATCGTGGATTTTGACATTGCCGACCCGGAACATTTCCAGACCCGCATGCTCAAATTACAATCGCTCGTCGGCGACGCCGGAAACGCGCGCCCCGAATACGAAAGAGGTGAATGATCCATGCTTCCTGTCTTTCATGAGACCGATCTTTTCCTTCCCCACAACGATCCCGACGACCATTATGACCTCGCGTGTCAGTTCGCCCTCGCCAAAAAAGGGTTGACCGACCTCAAAGGCATCCTGATCGACTACCCGCCGGAGGGCTTCGGCGATCCGGATATCGGCGCCGTCGCCCAGCTCGGCTACCTCACCGGCGTCCCGGCTCCCGTCGGCGTCGGGCAGGCCTCGGCAGGGCAGAAGCCCGGCTCCGGCCTCAATCTCCTCAAAAAAGTGCTCAAAGATTGCAAAGAGCCCGTCACCCTTCACATCGTCGGCTCCTGCCACGACGTCGCCGAGGCCGGGAGGCTCTGGCCTGAGCTTTTCCGCGAGAAAGTGAAGGCCATTTACCTCAACGCCGGTGCGGGCCGTGACTCGGAAAGGCTTGAATACAACGTCTGGCTCGACCCCGCGTCGTTTGCCGCCATTTTCTCGCTCCCCTGCCCGATCTACTGGATGCCGTGCTTTGACTCGATGGCGCGGGAATGCGTGACCGGGCGATACGGCACCTGGTGGAAGTTCCGGCAGGAACGCCTCTTTGAAACCATGTCCCCCATGCTTCAGAATTATTTCCTCGGTGTGCTCACCAAAAGGCAGGGCGCTGACTGGCTCTCGCCGCTGGAAGGCCCGGTCGATCAAAAAGCCCTCGCTTTCTACGGGAAGCAGGAGCGGAATATGTGGTGTACCGCGGGATTCCTGCACACCGCAGGCCTCACCGTCACCAAATCGGGCGAGATCCGACCGCACGGCGAAAATCCCTCCGAAGAGGTCTTCTCCTTCACGCCGATCAAAGTGGAATGCAAGGATGACGGACACGCCGTGTGGGAGGAAGCGCCCTCTCGTGACCGCTTCATCTTCACCGTCAACGACGGAGAAAAATACACCGAGGCCATGCTCTCCGCCCTCGGAATCATGCTATCCTGGTTGAAATGAGGTAATTTCATGCAGAAATGGATCGACGCCGCCGACTTTTCGCCGCGCGGCGAATGGAAGCTTGACACCCAGTTCACCCACCTGATGGGCTCGCCCTACCTCCTCGCCTGCCATGAGCCGGGAAGGCCCTGCGCCGACGCGACGGCGCGGTTTTGCTGGAACGGCGGAAAGGCGCGGTTATGGGTGCGGACGCGCAACTGGTATCACCCCGATTCCCCCGGTCAGTTCTCGCTTTTCGTCAACGGAAAGGAAAGCCGTGTGCTCGGGACTATGCCGACCCACGACTGGTATTGGGAGATCGCCGGGGATCTTGACCTGAAAAATGGGGAAAACGAGGTCATTCTTCACGATTTGACCGGCTATTTCGGCCGTTTGGCCGCCATTTTCATCACCGACGACATGGATCTCGTCCCGCCGCGCCCGGTTAGTGAATACAAGGCCTTCCGCGCCGCCGCCACGGGAGTCGATCTCACTCCGCGCGAGATCGGTGAATTCGACGTGATCGTGGCCGGGGCAGGCCCCGGCGGCGTTCCCGCAGCCGTCTCCGCCGCCAGAAACGGCGCGAAGGTGCTGCTTATCAGTGGCCGCCCGGTCATCGGCGGCAACGCCTCCTCCGAGGCGGGCGTCGGCTTCAACGGTGCTTCCGCAAGGCAGTATAACGCCCGCGAAGGCGGCATCGCCGAGGAAATCGTGCGCACCAACGCCTACAAGAGAAAAAACTGGCAGAAGGTGCTGGAAGAGCTCTGCGCTCACGAATCAAACCTCACGGTGATCACCGGGTGGTTCGTCTCCGGCGCGGAGGCTGAAAACGGGCGCATCACGAGCCTTACCGCCGAAAATATCTTTGATAATTCCCGCATCTGCGCCAAGGCCGCCCAGTTCATCGACTGCACCGGCGACGCATGGCTCGGCTACTTCGCGGGCGCGAAATACCGCATCGGCCGCGAAGCCTACTGGCAGTACGGGGAGCCCTTCGCCCCCGCCGAAGCCGACACCCTCACCATGTCCGGCTGCACCATGTCCGGCTATGGCGACCCCTCCATCCCCCCGATGTACGAAAAGACCGACGCTCCCGTCGCCTACGAGGCCCCTTCGTGGGTGCCGCGCTTCCCGGCGGGCAAAGCCTGCGGCCGCAACATCGAGCGCGTCGGTTTTGCGTGGTGGGTAGAAGCCCCCAACAATTTTGACGACATCTACGACGCGGAAATGGTGCGCGACGAGCTTTTCCGCATCCAGCTCGGCCACTACAACTACCTCAAAAACCTCTGGGACGACAAAGAAAAGGCCAAAAACTACCGTCTGGCCTTCCTCCCCTATTATGACGCCAAGCGCGAATCCCGCCGCCTCGTCGGCGACTACGTTCTGACGCAGAATGACTGCATGGAGGGCCGCGATTTTTCCGACACGGTCTCCCACACCGGCTGGCCCATCGACCTCCACAACCCCAAGGGCCTCTATTCCGGCGAGGAGGGCCCCTTCTTCTCCAACACCCATGTGCCGCTGGTGAAGGTGCCCTTCCGCGCGCTCTATTCGGCCAACATCAAAAACCTGCTCTTCGCCGGCCGCCTTGCGAGCGTCAGTCACGTGGCGCTCGGCACCGCCCGCGTGGAAAACACCATCGCCTGCATGGGGCAGGCTGTTGGCACCGCCGCCGCCATGTGTTCCAAACTCGGCGTCGACCCGCGCGCCCTCGGCGAAGACCATCTGGAAGCCTTCCGCAACCAGCTTCTGAAGGACGACCAGTTCATTCCGGGGCTTCAGAGCACCGATTCTTCCGATCTTGCCCGTTCCGCGACCGTCACCGCCTCATCCTATAAGCCCTTTGAGGAGCTTTATGCGCACATCGGCGACGAGCGCGAGGGGTACGAGCTTATATGCGAGCGCGCGACCTTCTTCGCCCGCGGCATCCCGGACGACATCCCCTCGGTCTGGACGCTTCTGGAAAACCGCACCGAAGAAGAAAGGACCGTCACCTTTCACGTCCGCCTGCAGGCTGACCCCGACGGCTACACCACCAAAGACGACGCCGCCGTGGTGCGCGTTATCCTCCCGGCCAAGTCCAAGGCGTGGTATGAATTGCCTCTGAATCTTCACACGCCGCTCCGTTACCTCTGGATGTGGACAGAAACCTGCCCCGGCGTCTGGTGGCCGATCTGGAAGGCCTCGGCGCTTGATCACACCCGTTCCGAGCGTTCACCGGGCGAAACCCTCTTCCCCAATATGCGGAATGAGACCCACTGCGTCCTCATCGAAGCGCCGAAGATGATGTGCGCCTCCTGCCACCCCGAAAACGTCATCAACGGTTATTCCCGCACGGTGGATGCCGAAAACCACGCGTGGGTATCCGACCCCGAAAAGGGCCTGCCCGCGCATCTTGAGCTGACCCTTCGGGAAAAGGCGGCCATCCATGAGATCCGGCTTACCTTCGATACCGACATGACCAACCCCGCCATGCTCTCGCCCTACGAACCTTTCCCGCATCAGCTCGTCAAAGCCTATACCTTAGAGGTCTATGACGGCGAAAAATGGCAGACGGTCGCCGGGGAAAAAGACAACTTCCTCCGCCACCGCATCCATTCCTTCCCGGAAATGCACGCCGAAAAGGTGCGCCTCACCGTCACCGATTCCGGCGATCATCAGACCGCCAGACTCTTTGAAATCAGAATCTACTGAATAAAAAAAGACGCCTCTCTGCGGAGTGTTCTAAAGGACACTCCGCAACGAAATAAATCCCTTACGGGATTTGTGAAATATCCTTCGGATGTGGAATACGCCTATGGCGTGTGAAATGCGCGGCGGCGCGTGAGTGGATTTATTTCATTTCACATTGCGAAGTGAAACTGGAGTGGTACCATATAAGTAGAGATGCGGAGTCCCCTAAAATCTGGTATAATAA
>JAKSPX010000049.1 GCA_024404415.1 Clostridia bacterium
TAAATCGGCTTTTAGATTTACGAACTCGTAGAAATGCAGCAGAAAGAAAGCGACCCTTTGATCGTGCCGAATATGAACGCGGTGCCGAATTGCTCGGTTGTAAACCGCATACATTTAATGACTATGCCGATATGAATATACGCTACCTAAAGGCAACTGGCATGGTACAGGCTCGGGGGAAAGGAATCGCGTTAATTCCAGAAAAACATGCCTTGGCGGAAGCGCTTTCTCATAATTTGATATCTAGTCAATCGTTATTGGAGATATACCGTTCACTTTGTAATGGACCAGCATTACCGACGGATAATGCGATTGTTGCATATCAGGTTTTAGAAGATTTACTCCGACAAATTCAAGATTATGGTATTGCTTATTCGATAACAGGGAAGCCGCTAGACACACCCGCTCAGATAAATCACGTCCGATATGAAATTGAATCATTGATTTTCGAGAAAAAAGAGGAAATATATGCAAGAGAGCAAGCAGAACAATGGCAAGAGATTGCAGCGTACATGGATTTAATAGCTTCCCGTCAAGATCGTCTTGTTAGGGGAAGTTTAGAAATCAATGTGCCAAGGGCAGAAGCTCCCGCATATTTGGAATGGAGTCTCTGGAGAGCATTTTTAGCTATTGATTGTCTATCAAATAAGCCTTATGAGGTACGCCGTTTTAACATAGACCAAGATTTCTTACCAGTAAGCACAGCTCCGGGAAACGGGCCAGATTTGATTGCCGAATTTGAAGATTGTGTTGTTGTAATAGAAGTAACCTTATCTGAAAGTTCCCGGCAAGAAGCAATGGAAGGCGAACCCGTTCGCCGTCATGTCGCCGATTTAATGTTACACTATGAAAAACCAGTATACGGTTTATTTATTGCTAATAAGGTCGATTCTAATACCGCCGAAACTTTCCGCATAGGAATATGGTATACGCGAGACGATGAGCGTTTAGCCCTTCATATTGTCCCGTTTACTTTAGCTCAGTTCAGTGCGTTATTCAAGACGCTATTCACAGCAGGGAATCCCAATCCTCGAAAAATCATTCAACTGATGAACGATTGTGAATGTTATCGTGCGCGATTTGGAGCACCCGAATGGAAGAAAATAATAGCTGACACCGTGGAAGCTTATTGTCGCTGAAAGGTATACTTGTTCTTTTACCTTCCGCAATTTCCACTTGACAAAAAGCTTGATTCGCGTTAAAATAACCCCGTTATATGGATAAATAAGCGTTTGAGAAGCGTTAAACCGTCATCCCCCGGCAAAGAGAGCGGCCTCATGGCTGAAAGGGCCGCGCGGCGGGGCGTCGGATGAGCCGCGCTTTGAGCTTCCGGGTCAAATCCCCGGCGGACAAGCCCCGTTATCGGCTTTCAGAGTGGGTGCTGTTTGCGCCAATTCGGGTGGTACCGCGAAGACGACCGGCTTCGTCCCGTTTATTTTGAGGGGCGGAGCCTATTTTTTGCCCGCCGCCGGTCAGAAAACAAAATTCTTTTATAAAGAGGTAGAAAACATCATGGAAAAATTAGGTGTCAACCAACTGCGCGAGCTGTACCTTTCCTTCTTCGAAAGCAAAGGTCATCTCCGCCTCCCCTCCTTCTCGCTCATCCCCCAGAACGACAAGAGCCTGCTTCTCATCAACGCCGGTATGGCGCCTCTGAAGCCCTATTTTGCCGATAAGTCCCTCGCGCCGCGCACCCGCGTAACGACCTGCCAGAAGTGCATCCGCACTCCGGACATTGAGAACATCGGCAAGACGGCCCGCCACGGCACTTTCTTTGAAATGCTCGGCAACTTCTCCTTCGGCGATTACTTCAAGAAGGAAGCCATTCATTTCTCCTGGGAATTCCTCACCGACGTTCTGAAGATCCCTGCCAACCTGCTCTGGCCCTCCGTCTATGAAAAGGACGACGAAGCCTACCGCATCTGGAACGAAGAGATCGGCGTGCCCGCCGACCACATCGTCCGCCTCGGCAAGGACGACAACTTCTGGGAGATCGGCGCCGGTCCCTGCGGCCCCTGCTCCGAGATCTACTTCGACCGCGGCGAAGCCCGCGGCTGCGGCAAGCCCGACTGCCGTCCCGGCTCCGACTGTGACCGCTTCATCGAGATCTGGAACAACGTCTTCTCCGAATTCAACAACGACGGCAACGGCAATTACACCACCCTCCCGCAGCAGAACATCGACACCGGCATGGGCCTTGAGCGCCTCGCCGTTGTCATGCAGGACGTTGGAAATCTCTTCGAGATCGACACCGTTCAGAATATCATGATGCACATCAGCCGCATCGCGGGCGTGAAATACCACACCGATGAAAAGAGCGACATCTCCCTGCGCATCATCACCGACCACATCCGTTCCACCACCTTCCTGGTCTGCGACGGCGTTCTGCCCTCCAACGAAGGCCGCGGCTACGTTCTCCGCCGCCTGCTGCGCCGCGCTGCCCGCCACGGCAGACTGCTCGGCATCACCGAGAACTTCCTCTGCGACGTGGTCGACACCGTCATCGAAGAAAACAAATCCGCTTACCCCGAGCTGGTCTCCAAGAAGGACTACATCAAGCGCGTCATCCGCATGGAAGAAGAGCGTTTCCGCGCCACCATCGACGCAGGCCTCGGCATGCTCAACGACCTCATCGGTGAGCTGAAGGCCGCAGGCAAGGACACCCTTGCGGGTGAAGACACCTTCCGTCTTTACGACACCTACGGCTTCCCGATCGACCTCACCGAAGAGATCCTCGCGGAGCAGGGTCTCCACACCGACCGTGAAGGCTTTGATAAGTATATGAAGGAACAGCGCGAGCGCGCTCGTGCCGCCCGCGGCAACAACGACGAGCTTGCCTGGGCCGGTGCGGAAAATCCGTTTGCTCAGTCCGCCAAGACCAATTTCGTCGGCTACGACTCCCTCGAAGCCGAGGCCGAGGTTCTGATGATGACCGTCGGCGGCGAGCCGCAGAGCAGCGCCGAAGCGGGCGACGAAGTCGTCATTCTCCTCGACAAGACCCCCTTCTACGGCGAAGGCGGCGGCCAGGTCGGCGACACCGGCATCATCACCGGCGAGAATGGCCTTGCCATCAACGTGACCGACACCAAGAAGCGCGACGGTCAGTACCTCCACACCGGCAAGATCATCTCCGGCAAGATCGCCATCGGCGACAAGGTCGAAGCCAAGATCGACACTCTGCGCCGCGCGGCTATCGCCCGTGCGCACTCCTCCACCCACCTCCTCCAGCGCGCCCTGCGTGACGTCGTTGGCGACCACATTGCCCAGGCCGGTTCCTTTGTTGAACCCGACCACCTCCGCTTCGACTTCACCCACTTCGAAGCGGTGACCGCCGAAGAGTTGGAGCGCGTGGAAGCCGAAGTCAACGAAGCCATCCTCAAGGCCCTTCCCATCGTCAAGACCGAAATGCCGATCGACGAGGCCAAAAAGCTCGGTGCGACCGCGCTCTTCGGTGAAAAATACGGCAGCATCGTCCGCGTCGTCAACATGGGCGACGGCTACTCCATGGAATTCTGCGGCGGTACGCATCTTGACAACACCGCCATGGCCGGTCTCTTCAAGATCACGTCCGAATCCTCCGTCGCGGCGGGTGTTCGCCGCATCGAGGCCGTGACCGGCGCCGGTGTCCTCGCTCTCCTCAAGGAGAAGAACGACCTCATCGCCGAGACCGCTTCCGCCCTCAAGACCTCTCCCTCCGAACTCGCTTCCAAGGCGCGTACCCTCACCTCCGACCTCCGCGACACCGCCAAGAAGCTCGAAGTGCTCGAACAGAAGCTCTCTGCCCAGAAGGCCGACGAGCTCTACCTCTCCGCCATCGACGTTGACGGCGTCAAGCTGGTCGCCGCCGAACTCGAAGACGCGAACACCGATATCCTCCGCGGCATGGGCGACGCTCTGCGCGATAAGCACGAGGACGTCGTGACCCTCCTCGCCACCGTTTCCGGCGGCAAGGTCATGCTCGCCGCGGCCTGCGGCAAGGCTGCCCTCGCCAAGGGTGCTCACGCGGGCAAGCTGGTCAAAGCCATCGCCACCATGGTGGGCGGCGGCGGCGGCGGCAGACCCGACAGCGCGACTGCCGGCGGCCGTGACGCCTCCAAGCTGGCTTCCGCTCTGGCCTCCGCTCCCGAAGCGCTGAAAGGAATGCTGAAATGATCAAATTGATCAACGAAAAGGTCTATTACTCCTCCTCCCGGGGCATCGTCCCCGCGGGGGAGGCCGGTAAGGACGCCTATAAAAATACCATCGCCTATTCCATCCTCTCTTCCCACAACGTCTCGGGAAACGACCAGGAACTGCAGATCAAATTCGACGCGCTGGCCTCGCACGACATCACCTACGTCGGCATCATCCAGACGGCCCGCGCCAGCGGCATGGATCATTTCCCGATCCCCTACGCCCTCACCAACTGCCACAACTCGCTCTGCGCGGTCGGCGGCACCATCAATGAGGACGACCATGTTTTCGGCTTCACCGCGGCGAAAAAATACGGCGGCATCTTTGTGCCTGCGCACCGTGCCGTCATCCACTCCTTCGCCCGTGAAATGCTCGCCGCCTCCGGCAACATGATCCTCGGCTCGGACAGCCATACCCGTTACGGTGCTTTGGGCTGCATGGGCTTCGGCGAGGGCGGCCCGGAGCTGGTCAAACAGCTCCTTTCGCGCACCTATGACGTTCACCGCCCCGAAGTCATCCTCATTGACCTCGAAGGCGAAGTGCGTCCGGGCGTCGGCCCGCACGACGTGGCGCTGGCCATCGTCGGCGCCGTGTTCAAAAACGGCTTTGTCAAGAATAAGATCATGGAATTCGGCGGCAGCGGCCTAAAGAATCTGCCGGTGGACTTCCGCGCCGGGATCGACGTCATGACCACCGAGACCGCCTGCCTCTCCTCTATCTGGGAGACCGACGACGAGATCCGCGCCTATTACGAAAATCACCGCCGTCCCGAGGCTTTCCGCGCCCTCTCCACCAACGGCGTTGCCGAATATGACGGTGCAGTCGTGATCGACCTTTCCACCGTGGAGCCGATGATCGCTCTGCCCTTCCATCCCTCCAACGCCTACACCATCCGCGAATTCACGAAGAATGCCGACGAGCTCTTAGGCAATATCGAATCGGAGATCTTTGATTCCTTCGGCCTCAGGGTCCCCATGCGTGAAAAGATCACCTCCCGCGGCGTGCGCGCCGATCAGGCCATCATCGCGGGCTGCGCGGGCGGCACCTTCGATAACCTCACCGCCGCCGCCGACATCCTCGGCGAAGGCTGCCTCGAGCCCTCGGCCTTCCACCTCGACGTCTACGCAGGAAGCCAGCCGATCCTTTCGGCCCTCCTTGAAAACGGCGTTGCCTCCCGCCTGACCTCGGCCGGAGCGGTCATCAAGACCTGCTTCTGCGGCCCCTGCTTCGGCGCGGGCGACGTGCCCTCCAACTTCGGCCTCAGCATCCGCCACTCCACCCGCAACTTTCCCAACCGCGACGGCTCCAAGCCGCGTGAAGGCCAGATGGCGTCGGTCGCCCTCATGGACGCCCGCTCCATCGCCATGTCGGCCAAAAACGGCGGCATCATCACCCCCGCCGACGAAGGTGCGGATGAAATCAAGCGCTATGCCTACCATTACGACCCGAAGATCTACGAAAAGACGGTCTATTTCGGCGTAGGCAAGCCCGAAAAGGACGCAAAGCTTGTCCTCGGCCCCAACATCACCGACTGGCCTTCTCAGCAAGCGCTCAAGGACGATCTTCTCTTAGAGGTCGCCTCCTATATCACCGATGAGGTCACCACCACCGACGAGCTGATCCCCTCGGGCGAGACCTCCTCTTACCGCTCCAACCCGCTCCGCCTCGCCGAATTCACCCTTTCCCGCAAGGATCCGGGGTATGTCGGCCGCATGAAGAAGCTCAAGGGCTATTCTGCCACGGAGCTTTCCGAAAAGCTTGCCGCCTTCGGCGCGGATCCCGAAAAGGTCACCTTCGGCGGCGCCGTTGCGGCGAAGAAGCCAGGCGACGGCTCAGCGCGTGAGCAGGCCGCCTCCTCCCAGCGCGTTCTGGGCGGCACGGCCAACGTGGCCATTGAATATGCCACCAAGCGCTACCGCTCCAACCTCATCAACTGGGGCATGCTGCCCTTCACGCTTGCCGATCCCGCCGATTTCGGAAAATTTGCCGTCGGTTCGCTCCTCTACGTCCCCGGCGTGAAGGAAGGTCTTGAAAAGGGCGAAAGCGATTTTGAAGGCAAGCTTCTCACCGAAGGCAAGCTGGAAACCGTCCGCCTCTCCCTCGGCCGTCTGACCAAGGATGAGCGCGACATCATCCTGCGCGGCTGCCTCATCAACTACTACGCCGCCAAATGAAAGGAAACTGATTATGGATTGCCTTTTCTGCAGCATCATCAAGGGAGACATCCCTTCGACCAAGGTTTATGAGGACGAGTTCTGCCTCGCCTTCCGCGACATTGCGCCGCAGGCTCCCGTGCATATTCTGATCATTCCGAAGGCCCACATCGCCTCCGCAAACGAGATCACCGCCGAAAACAGCGCCGTTGTCGCCCATATTTTCGAAGTGATCCCGAAGATCGCCGAAAAAGAGGGCTTCTCCTCCTATCGTCTGATCTCCAACATCGGCGAAGACGCCTGCCAGAGTGTCAAGCATCTGCATTTCCACATTCTTGCCGGGCGCAAGATGGCGGAACAGATGGCCTGAGTCCGGTCAAACGCAAATGAGGTGCAAAGGGATGTTCATGAAAGTCAGGCGACCGCTTGCGCTCGTCCTGGCGGGCTCCCTTTGCGCCTTTTCCCTCTGTCTTCTCCTCCCGACCCCTCCGGCCTTGCTCCTGATCCCCGCCGCGATCCTTTTCCTTCTCGCCTCATTTTTGATTGCGAAGCATTTCCCGCGGCTTTTCCTCCTCGTTTTGCTGCTTGTCGGACTGCTTTTCGGATTCCTCTGGCGCACGGGTTACGACCGGCTTTTCATGAAGCCCGCCGTGTCGCTTGTCGGATGCCGGGAGACGGTCACCGCCACGGTCATTGAAAAGCGCAGCTATGGCCTCGTCATCCGCGCCGAGGCAAACGGCCATCATTTCAAGGCCTTCTGCCGCCACTATAACGACGGGCAGATCCTCCCCGGCGACAAGCTGACCTTCGTGACCACCTTCTCGCTTCCCACCAATTCCGGCGGATTTGACGGCGAGCGCTTCTATTCCTCGCAGGGGATCCCCGTCACCTGCCTGCTTTCCGAAGACGACGAGGTCATGATCGAGCAAAACACCGCGCCGCTCTACCGTTTCTATTATGATCTCCGGCATGACGCACAGAATTTCATCAGTCGCCTCTTCGGGAAATACGACGGCGAGATGGCGGCGCTGCTGCTCGGGGAAAAATCCGCTCTGCCGGAGGCCACGCGGAAGAATCTTTCCGTCACGGGACTTTCACACACCTTCGTCGTTTCGGGGATGCACCTTTCCTTCATCGTCTCCATGCTTTCGCTTCTCCGCGGCCGCAAAGGGTATCTTTGGGTGGTATTGCCCGCCTCGCTCCTCTTCGCCGTATTTTCCGGCATGGGTTTCTCGGTCGTGCGCGCCTTTCTGATGCTGGTCTACGCCGAGATAGCGAATGTTCTCTCCCTACCGCGGGATCCCGTGACCGAGCTCGTCCTTTCGCTCTTCCTGATCTTACTTTATAACCCTTATGCGCTTCTAAACGCGGGGTTGATCTTTTCCTATCTGGCCGTCATGGGCGTTTTCTTCCTCGCCCCGCCACTACGCGATTTTCTCTCCCCGCTTTATAGATCCGCCAAAGGGCTTCTCCGCCGGGTGCTTTTCTCCTTCGTGAGCGCCTTTTCGGTCTCGCTCACCGCGGGACTTGCGACGCTGCCCGCCGTCGCCTTTTACATGCGGCATTTCTCCGCCGTCTTTCTTCTGACCAACCTGCTTCTCTTGTGGCTGGTGGAGGCCATCTTCATGCTCGGCATGGTTGCGCTTTTTGCGGGACTTCTCTGGGTGCCGCTCGGAAAGCTGATCGCTATCCCCGTCACGTGGCTCCTCTCCCTTTTCCTCAGGACCGATGCCTACTTTGCCTCCCTTTCCTTTGCGGATATCGGCGTGGAAAGCCCCGTCGTGTGCGCCGCCATCGCCTTCGCGGTCGGACTTCTCTTCGTTCTGGCCTTCCGCAGGAAAGCGCTTTTCCGCCCGCTTCCACTCGCCTTACTCATCCTGCCGCTTCTTTCGGCCCTGCTTTTCACCGAGATCGAGGCGTCGGGGCGTTCCTTCACCCTCACGGTGCTCCCCTCCAAGGAGGAATGTGCCCTCCTCTCCTCCCACGGCGTGCATTTTCTGATCGGGTATGACGAGGACGTGGAGGAGCTTCTCATTCGGAAGAATATCGTCTATATTGATTACCTTGTCCTCCCGAAAAAGGGCGAGGCCGATTCCTTCGTCCTCTCCTTTCCCGTCGGCGAAGTCCTGCAGAACGAATATGCCTCCTTTGAAATCGACGACACCCTCGTCACCGTCTATTCCGAGGGCAACCTCAGGGTCACCTCAGAAGACGCGACTCT